>NZ_JAAAYH010000120.1:0-21533 GCF_018035285.1 Streptomyces sp. MK37H
CCCCTAGGCCCCCTTAGTACTCCAGCAGGGTTTCGCTGTCTGACCTGGGATGAGGTCGGGTGGCTGGGGTGTATCGGGCTGATGGCTGGTCAGGGGCGGTCTCGTGGAGACCGCCCCTCGAACGTGGGACGACGCCGCTGGTGGCGGCAGCGGCCGAGGAAACTACCCGATGTGATCATCGAGCACGCTGCCGAACACTGGAACCGCGAACTGGAGGCTTCTTCCTGACCATCGGCTACCGTTTCCGCCGCGTCGAGCTCCGCCCCGCATGCGCGACCACGAGCGCGATCTGCTCGCCCCGCCACCTATCCCGGCCTGCCGTGGGAACCCAAGGCCGCCTTCAACGCACTCGCGGAGTACGGCCGCGGCCGGACGGACCGCGGCGGCCCTCCCCCGGTCGCGGCCGGATGAGGCGGGGCGGCTGCCATGCGTGACGACAGCCGCCCCCACTGCACGATCAGCGCCCCCCCTGCACGATCAGCGCCCCCACTGCACGATCACGACTGGATACGGCGCCCGGACACTGACCCGAAACTCCGCGGCAATCATCGCGTCCGCCTCCCCGCGCTCGAACCGCTCAGCCGCTTTGGGAGCCACCCGACCCCGCCCCACAGATGCCTGCAGCTGCGAAGCGGCCTCCGGCCCACGCGGCCTCGCCATACGGAACCCCGTAGTCAGGCAGCGGGAGCGGGGGCGATCTCAAGGCATGCCGTAGTCGTGCCCCAGCCGTGCCCTTAAAGGCGGTGCACAGCGGTCAATGAAGGCACGATCAGAGACCCGCCCGTTGAGGCCCAGAGGCCGCATTTACCTGACCAGTGGCCTGCCACCATGGCCAGCGTCGTTGATTCCCAAGCTCAGAGCGCGGGTTCGATTCCCGTCACCCGCTCCATGTTTAAGGCCCAGGTCAGAGATCCGGGCCTTGTTTGGTTTCCATACGGACAGCCATTCGCAGCCGGACCTCGACCAAGCGCATACTGGAGTATGCTCGACTCATGTCCGCCACAACACGCATCACCGTCACCCTGCCCACCGAGCAGGTCGCCGAGCTGAGGAAGCTCACGGACAACGTGTCCGGCTACGTGGCTGAAGCGGTGGCCCGCCAGATCCGCCACCAGCTCCTCGGCGATGATCTGCGGCGCCATCAGGAGGAACAAGGCGCCTTTACAGACGAAGAGCTGGCCGAAGCCCGCGCAAAGATCTTCGGCACCGCCGACCGTGCCGGCCATACGGACGCCGCGTGAGCACACACCTTGAGACCGTCGTCCTGGACTCCCAGGGACTGTCCGCCTGGGTTGCCCAGGACCGCAAAGTTCTCGCGATGTTCCAGGTGTTCCACGGGATGGGAGCCGATCTCGTCGTCAGCGCCAACACCATCGTCGAAGTCAGCCACTCGCGAGTGAACCTCCCACGCCTGAACTGGGCTCTCTCACGCGTCAAGGTCGAACCCGTCACCGAACAGGCGGCCAAGGCTGCCGCCGAACTACTCAAGTCAGCAGGACTGCACGGGCACAAATACGCGCTCGACGCCACCGTCGCTGAGGCAGCACTACGCCAGCCGCCCCCAGTCGCCGTACTCACCTCCGACACCGACGACATGGCCAAGCTCTGCAATGACCGCGTGCGACTGATCGCCCTATGAGGCACGGGCCCCTTGGCGGGCACACCAGCCCGCAGCCAGCACTCGTTAATGCTGGTCAGCGGCATGACCAGCGTCGATCACCACGTGATTCCCAAGCCCGGTCCCATTTGGGCCAAAGCGATCGAGACGCGCCGGGTGTTGTGTGGCGGACGAGGCGCGGGCGTGGTTTCAGCCAGCGTGGGTGACAACGGCCAGGCTCACGATGATCACGCAGCTGCCATCCTTCGTCGAGCACCTCGACGGCGCGGCCGAACAAGCGCCGGGCCGGGCCTGTCGGCTTGCCGGTGGAGGTCACTTGGCCGGTTCGAGGTCACTTTGCCGGTTGGAGGTCACTGCTCGGGCTGCGGGAGGGTTGTCGGCATCACGGGGCGGTGGGCCCGGGGTGGTGTGACGGATGGTGTCTGGTGGTGCGAGTGACGGTAACGACGACGGTGACGGGTCCGGGTACGCCGTGGCGGGTCGCATATGCGTCGACCGCCGATCGGACGCTTTCGCGAACGTCGCGTGCGGTGTCCAGAGCGCGGCGGTCTTCGTCGAGCACACAGCGGACTTCGACGTGCCAGGCGCCCGTTCGGGGAGCGCGTTCGGCGTGGATGCCGGTCTCGGGGGACGGTGCGACGGAGCCGAGAGTCCGGCGGACCCGGGTAGCGGCTTCGGCCAGGGACTGGCGGAGGCTGGGCTGCAGTTCGGACACCCCCGGGACGGCCAGCGCCGCTCGGGCGGCAGTCCGCTCGACGCTGGTCGTGCGGACGGCGGTCACCGTCCGCTCCCGTCTCGAAGCGTGGGTTCGCCGAAGGCTGTGGGCCTCAAGGGCTCCAGCACGGACGCGATTCTCAGGTCGATGGTGCTGACGGCGAGGCCGAGCTCGTGCCCAGCGGCATGAGCGACGGCCCGGCGCACCTCGGTGGCCCTGCCGGGCAGGGGCTGGTCGAGAGTGACGGCGAGGGTCATGGCGATGGTCACCCTGGTGCTCCCCTCGTCAGGGATCAGGCGGCAACTCGCGGCACGCACTCCGGGGGCCCGGTCGGCGGCCCGGCGCAGGACCTTCGCCGCCGCCGTCTCCGCGATCCGCAGTTCTCGTGTGGGGTCGTCCAGGGGCAGCATTCGGCCGAGTCGTACCTCGGCGCGCACCGCGCGCATGACCCGGTCCGCGACAGTGCGGGCGCTGGGGCGTTCCGCACGGAGGGTGCGGGTGGTGCTGTCCAGGGCCGCCAGCCCCTCGACCGCCTGCCTGCAGAAGGCGCAGCCGTCCAGGTGAGGGTCGGGCTGATCGCCGGCGGCGCGGGCCTGCTTCCAGACGTGGCTCACCAGGCGCCCGCAGGGCAGCCGTTCGTCCCCGATGAGCCGTGCCGCGTCGGTGTCCCGTGCGGTCGGATCGTCGCGCGGGGACGTGGCACGTGGGTCGTCTAGCGCCATGAGGCCATCTCCTTCATCAGGGTGCGCCGTGCCCGGAACAGCCTGCCGCGTACGGTCTGTTCGCTCTCGCCCACCACGTTCGCGATCTCCTCGTACGACAGCCCGTGCAGTTCCCTGAGGACCCAGCAGGCACGCTGAGCGGGCCGCAGGTCCCGGAGCGCTTCAGCCAGCGCCACCGCGGCGGCCGCGCTTTCGGCTGCCCGGGCGGGTTCGCCACCGGCATCGTGGGCCGCCGGCTCGGATACGGCGTCCAAGGACACGGAAGGGGCCCGCCCGCGCAGGACATTGAGGCATCGGTTGGTCACGATGCGGTACATCCAGGTGCGGAACGAGGCATCCCCGCGGAACTCCGGAAGCCGCCGCCACGCGCTGATGAGGGCGTCCTGGACCGCCTCCTCGGCGTCCGGGAGGTTGCCCAGCATGTGGTACGCCAGTGCCAGCAGCGGTCCGCTGTGACGCTGGACCAGTACGGCGAACGCGTCGTCGTCGCCCTCGGCGGCCCGGGCCACCAGCAGTCCGTTGTCCAGATCACGGAGGTCGTCTCCGGTCTCGGCCATCCGGTCGGCCGGGGTCGGCCCCGACCCGGTGGGCTGAGACGGAGCCGCGCACCGGAGTGGTGAGAGTCCTCCCTGCTTCGCATCCACTGTTCGCTTCCCACATGATTCGCGTCCTGGACGGCGTCACGGCGGCTCCACCCCGTGTCCGCCCGATGACGGCGGTCCGACCAAGCCAGCCCCCTTGACCAGCCTACGTGACACGGATCACAGAATAGTGTGATGATTTCTTCCTTTTTGTGTCCATTCTTATGACGGGCGCTGATCCGGTGTCCGTCTCCCCCGCAAGGAGAACGTCATGACGGACACGACGCCCCGCCCGGGCACTGAATGGCACCGGTCTGCCGATGAGACAACGGCACAGCACGGTCCGAAGCACAGCCTCCACGCACCGGACAGCCGTGGGCGGACCACGATCGCGGACACCGTCGCGGAGAAGATCGCCGGAATGGCGACCCGCGAGGTTCCGGGCATCCACAACCTCGGCTCCGGCATGGCCCGGACCATCGGGGGCGTCCGTGAGCGGATGCCCGGCGGCCAGCCCAGCATCACCCGCGGTGTACACGTCGAGGTGGGCGAGCACCAGACGGCTGTGGACCTGGACGTGGTCGTCGACTACGGATTCCCCATCGTCGACGTCGCCGCGGATGTCCGCACCAATGTCATCGAGGCCGTGGAACGCATGACCGGTCTGGAGGTCGTCGAGGTGAACGTGGCCGTCGACGACATCCACCTGCCAGAGGACGAAGGCGAAGGCGAAGGCGAAGGACACCGGGTGGAGTGATCTCCCCCGGCCGCTGTCCCTGCCGTGCGGCCGCACCCCGCACGGGAAGGAGGCGACCACATGAGACTGGTGAATGAACGATGAACACAACTGTGGCGGGACTCCTGACCGGCCTGGCACTGGGTTTCGCCGGTTACTTCGGCGGCTTCGGAGCTTTCATCGTGGTGGCGGCCCTGGGCTTGGTGGGCCTGATCGTCGGCCACCTGGCACGCGGCGATGTCCATGTCACCGACTACGTACGCACCCGCGAAGGCGATGGACACCGGGCGGAGACCTTCCAGCGCCGTCGGAGCAACCACGGACCCGCTCCCGGCACCGAGCACAGGGGGCGGGTGCGGTGAGCACCCAGCCCCCGTCGCGGCCCCACCGGGGCGGTCCGGGAAGCGAGGGCACAGGCACATCCGCCCTCCCGTCGCCTGCCCTGCGCGGCGCGACGCTGATCCCCGACACCGTGGTGGCCCGCATCGCGGTCCGGGCGGCATACGAAGCCCTCACACGGCAAGGAGGCGAGCCTCCCGTACGGTTCGGCCTGGGAACACCCCGCACCACGGCCACCGTGCACGACGGCTCGGTCCGCCTCGGCGTCTCCTTGGAGCTGCCCTATCCCGTCGACATCGCCCGCGCCGGCGGCGAGATTCGGCACTACATGGCCGAACGGGTGTCCCATCTGACCGGCCTGCGTGTCGACGGCATCACCGTGTCCGTCCAACGGCTCGTCGCCGGTCGGAGCCTGCGACGAGGACGAGTCGAATGACCCGGCGGCACGCGCCCGCGACAGGAGGATCATGATTTCCCGCACCCCGAACACCCCGCCGGGCCCCGGCGGCGATCCCCCTCGACCGCGGCAGGACACCACGGCGGCCCCGGCCGGGAACACGCCGCACCACGACCCGCCGCCCGTTGAACCGCCGCGTCAGCGGACGGCGATGGAAGAACGGTCCCCCCGCCCCTGGGCAACGCGCCGGGCCCCGGCCGCTATGGCCGCCTCACTGATCGCGCTCGGAACGGGCGCGCTGCTCTTCGAAGCGGTCTGGATGAGCACCGGACACCGGGCCACCGCCTGGTGGACGCGGTTGACCTACGAACTCGCCACCCGCCCGGTGGACGACGTCTGGATCCTCACCGGCGCCGCCATCGCGGCAGCCCTCGGCCTGTGGCTGATCGTCCTGGCCCTCACCCCCGGCCTGCGTCCCCAATTGCCGTTGCGGGTCCCCACCGACGGTCACGGGCGGATGCGTGCCGTGCTCGACCGCAAGGGCGCGGCGCTGATCCTGCGCGACGCCGCCCTGCGTGTCCCCGGGGTCGGCGCGGCGCGAGTCCGGGTGCGCCGCCGCCGGGTCACAGTCCGTGCCGACGTGCGTTTCCGCGACACAGCCGACGTCAAGGAGGAACTCACCGACGCCGTGCGGCGCGAAGAACGCGACCAACTCGCCCTGGCCCGGACCCCGCGGCTGGCGGTCCGCGTACACCGGAGCCCGACCTGACGGCCGTAGCGCCAGGCCCCGATACACACCGGAGAAGACGATGAGGGAACACACCACGACCAACCGCGTTCTTCTGGCCCTGCTCGGACTCGTGCTGCTGGGCGGCGGTCTCCTGGTGCTCGCCGGCGGCGCCGACATCTACCGCCGCCTGCACCTCACACCGCCCGCCGGCTGGCCGTTCACCACTCCGGACAACGCCCTGATCCCCCGCGCCGGCCAGATCCGGTGGACCGTCCAGGACTGGTGGTGGCTGTCCGCCATAGCGGCACTGACCCTGCTCATGCTGCTCGCCCTGTGGTGGCTGCTGTCCCAGCCCCGGCGGCGGCACTCCCGCCGGCTGTCCGTAGGACACACCCCCCGGGAAACCGTGACGGTCAGCGACCACGCGCTGCGCGACGCCCTCACCACCGACCTCGACACGCTGCCCGACGTCCGGCGGGCCCGGGCACGCTTCCTTGGGCCTCCCACTCGCCCGCGGGCCCGTATCGGCGTCACCCTCAGCCCCGGCAGCACTCCGGGGCGCGTACTCGAGGACCTGCGCGACGCCGCCGATCGAGCCCGCCAATCAGCTGGTTGGGACCAGCTCCCCACGGATGTCCGCCTGGGCGTTGCCCGCCACGGCCCGCACCGTGCCGAATGACGTCGGGCCCGGCTCCGCCCCCTCGCTCAGGTACCGACGTGGCGGCATACGGGGGCCGCCGTTCCGCCGCCCGACCGGCGGCGCGCATGAGGCATCAGTACGTGCCGCGGCGTTCCTGGCCTTCCCGTGGGCCTTCCGCTCCGATCGGGCGGGCTCGGCCGGTGCCGGTTCCGGTGTCGATGAGGATCTGCTCGGCCGGCGCGATGTTGTCGGCGCGGACGGCCCGCGCCATCGCGGCGCGTGCCGCGTCGGGCGTCGCGTGCGGCGGGACCACCAACAGGGAGAAGAGGTCTCGATCGCCTCGGGTGATGAGGATGGTGTCGTCACCCACCGGGAACGAATCGATGTGCACGACGCGATCGTCGATGATCAGCCGTGTCGGCAGTTCTTCCCAAGCGTCGCGGTCCAGGCCGACGCGCACGAGGGGCCCGAGGTGCTCGGTCAGCGCGGTGACCAGGGCGGGAAGCTCGGCGCCTATGTCGCGGGAACGCGGCCACCACGCACCGTCGAGATTGCCCTCACGGGCATGTGTCGTCACCAGTCGCAGCAGGGCCGTTCCGGGCTTCACCGCATGATGGATCGCGTCCGGCAGAAGATTCACTTCACGCGGGGTGTCGGCGTCGGACATGGTCTGCTCACCCTCCGCGGGGTTCGGTGGCGGGCGGTGGGCCGCGGGTTTCACCGTATGCGGCCAGTTTCACCGTACTCCGAGAGCCCGTGCGATTCCCGAGGAAGTGGCTGATCACAGGGGGCTCAGCGGGGCCACGCCCGCTGATCACAAGGGGCTCAGCGGGGCCACGCCCGGAGTACAGTGAAAACACCGGGAGCACTTCGCGCACCGGCTCCCACGCGGGTGTCGTTCTCGGCGAGCGACAACACCGGGACGCTGTGAGGCGCACCCGGGGACAGGTCCGCGCCATGACCGTGACCATCGACCGTACGATCCCTGATGAGCGCGTGCCCTCCCCACCGGTCCGCCTGGCGCTGACCCCGACGAGCCCGGTTCCAGGTCTTCTGGACGGTGCGTGGTGGCCTCGCTCCCGCGATCTCCTCCGTGAGCTGCCCGCCCTGACGGACGTGCTGGACGCACGCTGGGGCCGGATCACGCGCGTCTCCGTGAACCCGGCCCACTGGCCCGTGATCCCGCGCAAGGTGCCTGTGACCGGGCACACGGTGCACGTGGGCTGGTTCACTGACGAGCAGGACCCGCACAAGCTGATCCTGCTCACCTACAACGTCGGCCGATGGGACCTTCTGGTGATCCCGCCGGAGGCGAGTGCGGCAGCCGCCGCCCGGCTGATGTCCGCCGCAGCGACCACCGGCGCCCTCCTCACCGCCAGCAGCCTGATGGCGAGCGAGACCGCCTCCGCGAACGACGCATGACCTTCTCCTGACCCGGGCCGGTGGGTGCGAAGCGAGGCCCCACGCCCACCGCCACGTCCTCCTGATGAACGAGGTCACCATGCAGCCACCGAAAACACCCTCGGCAGGGCGCGCCGAGGTACGTATTGTCGCCGCGTCCCCCGAGGCCGCCCGTAAGGTCGCAGAGGTGCTCCGTCGTTGCTTCGCCGGCACCGAACAGCGGAGCTACCCCGCCGGCGCGGACGGCGGAACCCGGCTCCATCTCACCGTGGACACCACGCACACGGCAGAGCCGGCGCGGTCCTGGCTGGTAGCGAGTCAGACCTCCGGGCAAGACCGCACACAGACCGGCGAAGTCTGAAGGGGTGCCCCTCAGGGACCGTGCCGGGGTCATGCCCGGCGTTCGGCCCGCAGTGGTGCTCCCACCGCGTGGAGATGACGCAGCACCTGCCGGTACGAGTCCACCAGGCTCGTCTGTGCGTAGGGCAGGGCGAGCTCGGCACAGTAGGCACGGATCAGGGACTGGGCCGCCGGCAGAGCGGTTCGGGGCATGCTGGGGAACAGGTGGTGTTCGATCTGGTAGTTCAGGCCGCCGAGCACGAAGTCGATGACACGCCCGCCCCGTACGTTGCGCGAGGTGAGGACCTGGCCGCGCAGGAAGTCCGGTCGGTCATGCTCCCCCGGCATCGCCATCCCCTTGTGGTTGGGGGCGAATGAAACTCCCATGTACAGGCCGAAAAGGGCCTGTTGGACCACAACGAACGCCAGCGCCTTCAGCGGCGAAAGGATCAGGAGCACAACGGTGAGATACGCCGCCACGTGCACGAGCAGAGCCAGTACCTCGACCGCGAGCGGAGCGGGAGCGCTTGTCCGGCCCCTGCGCAGCGCCCGGAATGTGGCCACATGCAGTGCCCAGCCCTCCAGCAGCAGCATGGGGAAGAAGAGGGAGGCCTGGTGGCGGGTGACGAAACCGGCCACCCCCGTGCGCCCACGAGCCTCATGATCGATGAAGACCACGGCGCCGGTCTCGATGTCGGGGTCGCGGCCGACCTGGTTGGGATGGGCGTGGTGACGGTTGTGCTTGGCCACCCACCATCCGAATCCGAGGCCGATGAAGAGATTGCCGAACACCAGCCCTGTCGCGTCGTTTGCCCGCTTGCCGTGGAACAACTGGCGGTGGCCCGCTTCATGGCCGCGGAACCCGCACTGGGTGAAGGCGAAGGCCAACACCGCGGCGACGATCAGCTGCCACCAGGAGTCGCCGATCAGGAGGAAGGCCGCCCAGCCACCGGTCAGGAGGAGCAGCGTGACAGCCAGCGCCGTGACGGAACGCAGTGGCCGGTGCCGCAGCAGCCCCGCGCTTCTGATCCGGCGGGAGAGCAGCGCGTAGTCACTGCCTGGGGATCGATCACGGATCGTCGTAGACCTGCCCGGGGGGTTTTCGGAGGGCTCCGCCCCTGGAGCGGAAGGGCTTGAAGAGGTCGAGGAGGTTCCAGCCGACCGCGAGGAGCGTTGAATGAAGTCTGAAGACGCCATGGATCTCGATCCTGATCGGTGTCGGCCGTCAGCCGTCAGCTGTCAGCGGCACGCGGATGCGGGCAGTTCGTGCGGTGCCGTCGGAGCGGCAGCCCTCGCAGGCCACGGCCACCAGGAAGAGGACGACCATCGTCCGGTTCAGCCGGTTCGCTTGGCCGGTGCTCGGGCACGTCGTCCTCAGCTCACGCGTCCCATCGGGCCGTAGTGGCCCTGACGCGGACGCCTTGAGCTGTGTATACGCCCTTCCCGAGCCCGTGATCAGGGCCGTGTCATGAACCGCGGAGGACAGCCGTAGAAGGGCAACCGCCATTCCGGATCGCCCTCGGTCCCCTTCACCGTACTCCCCGCACGGCGGGGAGGCATGTTTCCCCGCCGTGCGGGGAGTGGCAGACGCACTCCAGCGTCCGGACGGGAGTACGGTGGCGATACGCCCGCCCATCCTGGGTGGCGTCATCGCCGCGGCGTCGGCCTCGGGGAACGCCAGGCCGGGCAACCGCAGCCTCGGGAAGAGCACCCGCCCACCGGTCGCCACAAAGCGCGCGGCGAATCGTCGGGCCCGACCGCAGGCCGACCTCCAGGCCCGCAACGGCCCGGAGCATCAGCGACGCTCCTGAGCACCACGGAACCAACCGCAACACTTCCGGCCCTTTCCATGGGTCTCTCCGGCCCGCTGTCGCACCATGAGTAAGAGGAAATGGTTCCCATGTATTCACATGACGCCATCTCAAACCGTCGCCGCAGCCGCTCCCAGCCGACCGAGGAGATGGTGGCCGGACTGGTCTGCGTCGTCTGCCGCACCGACTACCGGCGGGCACCGGACGCGGACACGTTGGTGGTCGCGCACCACGGCGGCAGGCAACTGCTCGCTTGCGAGGGTGTGTGCGCGCGTATGGCCGGCGGGGCCGTCAACAGCGCCGACGAGCCGCCTCTCCCGCTGGTCGAGCGCGTGCAGAGATACGAGGCTGAGCACTGATGCGGTGATCACGGCACTTCGCCGGGGCAATCACGGCACTTCGGCGGGGCGCTCGATCCGGTGGAGGTTCGCACGCCACCCCGGGTGGGGCCGTCCTCCGGCCCCCTCGGGCACCGGTCGCCCGCCGGCGACCTGGCGGCAGATGTCGCAAGCGCACATGTGCGCGATGCTGGGGGTGGAGGGAGCAGGGCCACAGTGCGGCGAACCGCACAAAGGCTCGCCTGAGTGAGGGCGGTGCCGCGAGACGAGGTCGCCATGACAGACGGTGAAAAGGGCTTCCGTAAAGTCGCAGTGGATCGGTCGGAGGGATTCGGTGAGCGGCTGCTGGGTGCCCTGCTCGACCGGGCTCACGAGATGCCGCCCCAGCTGATCGCCCCGCTGGTCGCCGAGGAAGTGGGCAGGATCGGCGGGCGGGACGTCTCGATCCTCCTTCAGGACTACGACCAGCTGATGCTGGCCCCCCTGCCGGGCATGAGACTCGTGGTCGGGAAGCCCGAGCGGATCGACGATTCTCGGGCCGGCAGGGCCTTTCTGAGCGCGGCGACGGTGGAAGAGCCACAGGCCGACGGCGTACGGATGTTTCTGCCGCTGCTGGACGGCAGCGACGTCGTGGGGGTGCTGGCCGTCACTCTGAGCATCGTCGACGACGACGACCGGCGGTTGCTGCGGCGCCTCTCCGGCCTGATCGCCGACATGCTCGTCACCAAGAACAGCTATACCGATCAGTTCTTCCGGGCCCGGCGCCGTGAGCCGATGAGCCTGGCCGCGGAGATCCAATGGTCGCTGCTGCCCCCGCTGACCATGATCACGCCACAGGTGGCGGTGGCCGGAATCCTCGAGCCCGCCTACGACGTCGCGGGTGACAGCTTCGACTACGCCCTGAATGACAACATCCTGCACGTGGCCATCATCGATGCCATGGGTCATGGGCTGGACGCCGCCGTGCTGGCCACCGTCGCCATCGGCGCCTACCGGCACGCCAGACGCGCCGACGTCGGCCTCGCCGAGCTGTACATGTTCATGGACACGGCCATCGACGAGCAGTTCGGGCCCGACCACTTCGTCACCGCGCAGATGATGCGCCTGGATATCGGAACCGGCCAGCTGCAGTGGGTCAACGCCGGCCACCCGGCGCCCCTGCTGATCCGCCACCACCGCGTCCTCCAAGCACTGGAGAGCCCTGGCACCCTGCCCGTCGGCTTCGGCGGCGCCATCCCTCAGATCAGCGAGCAGGCCCTGTCCCGCGGCGACCGGATTCTTTTCTTCACCGACGGTCTCGTCGAGGAGCACCGCACCGGCGAAGAGCAGTTCGGCGAAGAGCGAATGCTCGAATTCGTGGACCGCGCGGGATGCGTGGGAGAAGGCGTACAGGAAATGGTGCGCGGACTGTCCCACACCCTGATGCGAGAACGCGGCGGGGTCACCACCGACGACGCGACGCTCTTCCTGGTCGAATGGTGCGGGGGCACCGCCGACCGTCTCGTCACGGGATGAGCAGCACCAGCGGGGCATGGCGTCCCGGCGACTGTGCCCCCACACGGCTCATCGGCGGCGTCGCGCCACGTCGCCGCACCCAACCCCACGCCGCTGGTTCGGCTCCCGGCGTTCGGTCTCAGCGGCTGCCGAAGCGTACGCCGCCGGCCGCCCGGCCCGGAGACAGCCACCGCTGTGAGCGACGCGCCACCGGGTTCGTCCAGTCCCGGGAATTGGCCGACTGGTGCTGGGACCACCGCATCGCGCTGCTGGCCACGGACACCTTCGCCGTCGAAGTCCTCCCCGTCGTCACCGACAGCGACTTCCACCACAGCGCGCCCAGCCGTCTCGGCTGAACCGGGCCGTGCGAGGGCGTTTGCGGGCCTGCGGGGAAGCCGGTTGATGGTGCTGCGTCAGCGGTTCGTTAGTGGCGCGCTAATGGAACGGTAGCGGTCACCGGCAGGGTGGGTGGCACACCGGGCGAAACGTCGCCGGGCGCAGTACTCCGCTGATGGCGAAGAGGGTCATTCCATGCTTATCAACCACTCCCGGGTCCGTATGTTCGCCGGTGCAGGTCTGCTGGTGACGGCCGCGATGTTTGCCACCGCTTGCCAGTCCTCGGACGACACGAGCAGTCGGTCCGGTGACTCATCCGCGTCCGCCGAGGCCACGGCCAAGGCCAAGGCCACGACCGAGGCGGAGGCCGGCAAGGACAACGCCTCTGGCTCAGAGGCCGGGTCCTCCGATGGGAAGGGCAAGGGGACCCAGGATGGCGCCGGTTCCGGCGCCGACACCGGGAATGGTGAGCGGGGCAAGGTCGGGCAGGCGTGCGGGGCCAACGACATTTCCTGGAGTACCAGGCACGAGTCACAGGCCGGCGGGTACATCCTGGTGATCGCGAAGGCCAAGCCGGGGATCACCTGTGTTCTGCCCGCCGCGCTTCCCACGGTGGCCTTCGGGTCGGACGGCACCGAGGCGGGTCCCGCGGAGCAGGCCGTCGGACCGGCGATCACGCTGGGCAAGGGAACGACCGCCTATGCCGGGGTGAACCCGAAGACCACCAAGGAGAACGGTGGCAAGGAGCTGGACAGCATCATCGTCGGGATCGGTGCTAAGGACCCCAACCCGGTCTCCCTGCCGGTCGGCACCATCACCGTCGACGAGCCCATCGTCACCAACTGGCACACCTCCGCGGCGGATGCCGTCCCCTTCGGTGGGACGGACCAGTAGCCCGTAGGGGGTCGGCTCTGCGCCGCGGTTCTCTCGCAGCAACGACATGAGGAGTTCGTAGATGCTTCGCAAACGGTCACGTCTGATCGCCGCACCGATCGCGGCTGTCGCCCTGACCCTGACTGTCGCCGGTTACCACGCCAGTGCGACCGGGTCGTCGCCCTCGGGCGGTGCGGGACAGTCGGGGAAGGTCGCCAAGGCGGCGGGTCCGTGTCTGGCCGATGCCACGACGCTGGTCGGCGATCTCGACGGCGACGGCCACCCGGACAAGATCGCGAATCCTGGGCACACCGGCACCAAGATGACGATCCAGTGGGGCAACGCGGACGGCTCGTTCGGCGCGAAGCAGGCCGTCAGCGAACTTCTCGGCGCGAAGAAGGGGGAGGTCGCGTCCGCCGCGGTCGCCGACTTCCGACACGATGGCACGCTCGACATGGTCGTCAACATCGTCGAGCCGGCCGGCGGGGACGACCCCTCGACGGCACGCGTCGCGGAGTACCGCCCCGGCCCGCTCAAGCGGTCGAACCTGGGCTCCGCCGACTCCCGCCACTCCGACATCGGCGACCACGGCGAGGTCCAGCAGCTTCGGATCGCCAACTACGGCGACGACCCGTACCCGGACCTCGCGATCCTCAACAACTCCGGTGACGGGCAGCTGGATCGGGATGTGCGTCTGTCGTACGCGGGCAGCGGCCCGGGGGACTTCGACTACGCGCTGCAGAAGAAGTACGGCGAGTTCGGGTCCATCGCCGAGCCGCCGGCCATGCCCAGCGACGGTTGGAAGCAGTTCTACGAGCCCTGCTCCTGACCCACCGCGACTGGGCGCCGCCGGTCCTCTGCACACCGGCGGCGCCCGGTGCGTCGCGCTGCCCGAGTAGCCGTGCCGTCCACCGATCGGTGGACGGGAAGTTCAACCGGGTACCTCTGTCGGCCAACTGCCCTGGCCAACAAGGCTTTCAGGCATGACATCACTCACTGTGCGCATGGCGCGCTGGAGCGCTCGGCACCCCTGGCGGGCCATCGTCGGCTGGCTGGTTTTCGTGGCGCTGTGCCTGGGGGTCGGCAGTGCCGTCGGGACCCACAGCGCGACGACGGCCGACTACCGGGTCGGCGAGGCGGGCCGGGCGGAGGCGATGGCCGCCGAGGGGGGTCTGGAGCGCCGGGCCACCGAGCAGGTGCTGATCTCCGCCCGGTCGGGCGCCCTCGACCGGGACGCGGCCGAAGCCGCCGCCGCGGACCTGACCGCCCGGATGGAGCGGCTGCCCGAGGTCGCGGGCGTCGCCGACCCGCTGCTGTCCGGGGATCGCCGGATCCTCATGGTGGAGGTGGCGCTGAAGGGCGAGGAGCGGGATGCGAAGGACAAGGTCGACGCGCTGACCGGACAGACCGACGCCGTGGCGAAGGCGTATCCGGGGCTGCGGCTGGAGGAGACCGGGAGTCCCTCCATCAGCAAGGGAGTCGACCAGCAGCGCGGCGACGACCTGGCGCTCTCCGAGAAGATCACGCTTCCCATCACCCTGATCACCCTGTTGGCCGTGTTCGGATCGGTGACCATGGCGGGGGTGCCGCTGCTGCTCGCGCTGTCGTCGATCGCGGCGGCCATCGGGCTCTCGATGGTGGCCTCCCACGTCTCCCCCGACGCCGGGGTCGGCACCAACGTCATCCTGATGATCGGGCTCGCGGTCGGCGTCGATTACACGCTCTTCTACCTCAAGCGGGAGCGCGAGGAGCGCGCCCGCTCGGGCGGCCGGCTGAGCTCCGAGGCGCTGGTGGACATGGCCGCGGCGACCTCGGGCCGGGCCGTCGTGATTTCCGGGCTCGCGGTCGTGGCCTCCACCGCGACGCTGTATCTCGCCTCCGACGTCATCTTCTCCTCGCTGGCCACCGGCACGATCGTGGTCGTCCTGGTCGCGGTGGCCAGCTCGCTGACGGCGCTGCCCGCGATGCTCGTCAAGCTCGGAGAGCGGGAGGAGCGCAGGGCGCGGCGCCGTGCCGAGCGGGGAAAGCCCGCGCGCCGGACGCGGGGCGACGGCGGTGGCCGCGTATGGGCCGCTCTGCTGCGCCCCGCGAGCCGGCACCCCTTGGCAACCCTGTGCGTGTCCGTTCTCGCCCTGCTCGCGCTCGTCATCCCGTTGGCCGGGTTGAAGATCACGGAGATGAGCCGGGACACCCACTCCCGCGACATCACCGCCATGCGGGTGTACGACCGGCTCAACGAGGCGTTCCCGGACCAACGGGTCACCCACCAGGTCGTCGTACGTGCCGACGCCGCGCGATCCGGCGAGGTCGGCGGGGCCCTGCGGGAGCTGGCCCGACGTGCCGACGCCGACCCCCTGTTCACCGGCGCCTCGCGCGTGCGGACCTCAGCCGACCACCGGATCAGCGTGCTCGAGCTGAAGGTGCCGTACCTGGGCAACTCCGGCCAGGCGTACGACTCCCTCGACCACCTGCGCGAGGACTACCTCCCCGCGACCGTTGGCCGGATCGACGGTGCGGAGTTCGGAGTGAGCGGGGACGTCGCCCGGTACACCGACTATCCCGCGCACCAGAACAGCAAACTCCCGCTGGTCCTCGGCGCGTTGCTGCTGGTGACCTTCGCGATGACCGCGTACGCGTTCCGCTCGCTGGTGCTGGCCCTGATCGGGGTCCTGCTGAATGTCCTGTCCGCGGCGGCCGCGCTCGGCCTGCTCGTCCTGGTCTTCCAGGGGACCTGGGCCGAGGGGCTGCTGGACTTCCACTCCACCGGTTCGATCGGATCGCGCGTACCGCTGTTCCTCTTCGTGATCCTCTTCGGGCTCTCGATGGACTACCAGGTGTTCGTGGTGAGCCGGATCAGGGAGGCCGTACTCGCGGGCGCGTCCACGAGGCAGGCCGTGCTGGACGGCATCCGGAGGTCGGCGAGTGTGGTGACGAGCGCGGCGGTGGTGATGACGACCGTCTTCGTGAGCTTCGTCTTCCTCCACATCATCGAGATGAAGCAGATCGGCTTCGTCCTCGCGGCGGCCGTGCTGCTCGACGCCTTCATCGTCCGGATCATGGTCCTTCCGTCGGCGATGCTGCTGCTCGGTGAGGCGAGCTGGTGGCCGTCGCGGGCGGCGGGACGGGCTTCGGGGCGCATGGCGATGGCTTCGGCCGACTCGGCCGACGGACGACCGGCGGTCGACGTACGTTGATCGGTATGACCGCTCTCGCCACCCCCTTGGCCGACGCCTTCTGGGCCACGTCGCTGCGCCGGTGGAACGCCGTGTGCTGGGTGCTGTTCGGTGCGATGGCCGTCGGCCTGGTGACGACGGTCCCGGCCAGCGGGAGCAAGTACGAGGCGCTCGCGCTGCTCAGCTCCGTGGTGCTGTGCTACGCGGTGCTCGACCGCTTCCCGGGGAACCCCGTCGTACGGCCGCGGGTCTATCTCTCGGCGCTCGTGCTCGCGCTCGGCGGGCTGGCCTATCTGGGCAGCAGCTATGCGGCGCTGTTCATGGTGACGCTGCCGCACTACTGGATGTTCGGGCGCACCCCGCGGGTCTCGATGGGGTTCCTCGGGCTGGCCACCGGTGCCACGCTGGCCGGGAGTCTGATCCGGCAGGGCTGGACCGCGGAGTTCTTCGGCGAGACGATGGTGTCCACCCTGATCGTGGTCGCGGTGGGCGTACTGATCGGCCTGTGGGCGCACTCGGTCGTCGCGCAGAGCAGTGAACGGGCGCGGCTGATCGAGGAGTTGGAGCGTACGCAGGCACAGCTGTCCGAGGCTCACCAGCGGCAGGGCGCGGCGGACGAACGGGAACGCATCGCACGGGACATCCACGACACGCTCGCGCAGGGCTTCGCGTCGATCATCGTGCTCGCGGAGGCGGCCCAGGCGGGCATCCGCCACGATCCGGCGGCCAGCGCCCAGCAATTGCGGTCGATCGAGTCCACCGCCCGGGAAAACCTCGCCGAGGCCCGGGAGTTGGTCGGCTCGGCGCGGCAGCCGGGCCCCGGCCAGGTGGCGGGCGGCTCGGTGGCGCAGACCCTGCGCCGTACGCTGGACCGCTTCGCGGAGGACACCGGGCTGGCGGTGGACGCCGACCTGGCGGACCTCGACTGCGACCAGCAGACCCGTATCGCGCTGCTGCGCTGCACCCAGGAGTCCCTGGCCAATGTGCGCAAACACGCGCGCGCGTCCATGGTCGGCGTGGTGCTGGCGCGGCGTCCGCACGGAGTGGAGCTGGAGATCACCGACGACGGAACCGGGTTCCTGGTCGGGGAGTCGACGGGCTTCGGACTCGACGGCATGCGCAAGCGACTGGCGGAGCTGGGCGGGAGGCTCACGGTGACGAGTTCGGTGGGCGACGGGACGCGGATCCTGGCGATGATCCCCATGGCGGGCGAGGTGGAGGCATGAGGGACATGGGCGAGGGCGGTCTGCGGATCGTTGTGGTGGACGATCACACCGTGATGCGGGCCGGGGTGATCGCCCTGCTCGCCGCCGAGGACAGCATCGAGATCGTCGGCGAGGCGGGGGACGGACGCGCGGCGCTCGAGCTCGTCGAGCGGTACGACCCCGACGTGGCCCTGGTCGATCTGCGGATGCCCGTGCTGGACGGGGTGGCGACGACGACCGAGATCGTCGCCCGGTTTCCGCGTACGCGGGTGCTGATCCTGACGACGTACGACACCGACGCGGAGATCGAGCGCGGGGTGGAGGCCGGTGCCATCGGCTATCTGCTCAAGGACACCACCCGCGACCAGCTCGTCGACGCCATCCACGCGGCGGCGCGGGGCGAGACGGTGCTCGCTCCCCGGGTCGCGGAGAAGCTGGTCGCGCGGATGCGGCGGCCCGTTCAGGACCCGCTGACCGAGCGCGAGACCGACGTCCTCAGCGCCGTGGCGGACGGTCTCACCAATGCCGAGATCGGACGACGCCTAGTGATCGCCGAGGCCACGGTGAAGACGCATCTGCTCCGGCTGTTCGCCAAGCTCGATGTGAACGACCGGACGAGGGCGGTGGTGGTGGCCATGGAGAGGGGGATCCTGGAGCGGCCTTAGCGGGCGACGCCGTCCGTGAGGCCGTCGCCGCCGTTGCCGGTGTTGCCGGTGTTGCCGGTGTTGCCGGTGTTGCCGCCAGGTGCGGGGCCAGACCCGTGGGCCGTGCGTGGCGGGGCGTATCGCTCTCCCCACTTCCGCAGGTCGCGGAGGACCGGGAGCAGGGCGCGACCGGGCTCGGTCAGGACGTACTCGTAGCGCACCGGACGATCCTGGTACTTGCGGCGTTCGACGGCGTCGGCGATCGAGCAGATCCGGGTCCCGTCAGCCCCGAACGTATCGAGGTCGGTCATCGCCACCTCCTTGCCCTCCGTTCCGCTGGGGCGGATCGGCGAGGCGGAGGAGGTCGCGAACCTGCTCCACTTCCTCGTCTCCCCGGCCGGGAGCTATGTCACCGGCCAGGTGATCGGCGTGGACGGCGGGTGGGGAAGCACGGCCCGTTCGATCTTCGCGAGCTGAGCGGGTGCGCACCCGTCAGGGGACCGTGTCGTCCCCAACCCCATGGCGTCGGAGGTCAGGCACGCAGCCGAAGCTGTTCGAGCACCTCGGCGACCTGTGCGCGACCGTCGGCTTCGAGGCCGCGCAGCGGGAGCGGGAGGCTGTGGGGCGGGGTGAGGCCGATGTGCGCGGCGGCCTCGGCGATCACACGCAGGGAACCGTGCTGGGTGAAGAGGTCCCACAGCGGCTGGAGCCGCCGCGACTCCGCCCGGGCCTGTTCGGCTTCGCCGGACTGCGCGGCCCGGGTGATCGTCAGCGCCGGTCCGGGGAAGGTGCCGCCGAGCACCGAATACCAGGCGTCGCACCCGGCGTTCAGCCCCGTCGCCCCGAAGGCGTCCCCGCTGACGCCCACTGTCACGGACCCGGGCAGGATCTGCCGCAGCCGCTGGACACGGGCCCGCGCGGCCGCGGGGTCGGCGGGTACGCCCGGGATCTTGATGGACGCCACCCGCGGCAACTCGGCCAACCGCGCGTACAGCTCGTCGGTGAAGGTGAAGTGGGTGGTGCGAGGGTTGTCATAGACCACCAGCGGCACCGAGAGGTTCGCCGTGACGTCCTCGAAGAGCCCGAACACCTCGTCCTCGGTCAGCGGCTGATACGACACCGGCGCCAGCAGCACTCCGGATACCCCCGCGCGCTGCGCGTCCTCCGCCGCCTCCAGTACGTGCCGGGTGCGCAGCGCGCCGATGCCCACGATGACCGGGGTCCGCTCGGCGTGCTCCACGGCGATGCGGGCGGTACGGGCGCGCTCCTCGCGGGTCAGGTAGGCGTACGAACCCGTGGAGCCCAGCGCTCCGATCGAGTCGACTCCGGCGGCGGCGAGTCGGCCGACCAGGGCGCCGAAAGCCTTCTCGTCGATGCCGGTTTCGGTGGTCGGGGTGAGCGGAAAGGCACTCAGGCCGGTGAACATGGTCGTCTCCGGATAGTCAGGCGCTGCGCGCCGGTCTCTAAAGGCGAGTCTCTTCAGGCGGGTCTCTACCGGCCGGTTCTCTCCAGAGGGTTCTCCCGCAACCAGGTCAGCACGTGGTCCGCGTGCTCGTTCGGCGGGAAGATCGGATAGAAGGCGTGCTCGATCGCGCCATCGCGGATGATCAATGTCAGCCGTTTGTAGAGCGTCAGCCCGCTCACCTCGAACGTGGGCAGACCGAGCGTCCGGGCCAGGCTCCGCGCGGGGTCGGAGAGCATCTCGAACGGCAGGCGAAGCCGCTCGACGACCTCGCGCTGATAGTCGGTTTCCTGGCTGGACAGCCCGAACACCCGGACCGCACCGGCCGTGAGCAGCTCCTGGTAGTGGTCACGGAAGCCGCAGGCCTCGGGCGTACAGCCGCGCGCCCCGGGGATCGCGTCCCAGCCCTCGGGCAGGTCGGTGCCCGGGCGGCCGGTGAGCGGGTAGATGTAGATCACCGTCCGGCCCGGGCCGAGGGCGTCGAGACGGACAGTCGCATCGCCGGTGCTGTGCAGTTCCAGGGGCGGCGCCGACGTCCCGGGCAGGTGGGCGGCGGCGCCGTCGTCCTCGGGAACGGGCAGGTCGGACGGCAGGTTCACGTAGTCGGTCATCAGGCGCTCTCCTTCGTCGGTGGCCAGGACACGGCTGTTGCGGTGGGCGGCCTGCTGAAGGTGCGTGATCAGCGCCGCCCGGCGCGCGGTGAGCCCTGCGATGCGCCGGGAGAGCTCATCGATCGCCTCCCGGTACTCGGCCAGTGAGGCCGGGCAGTCATCGGCGTGCTGATGCCCGACCGCGAGGCAGTCCAGGAACGGCCGGGTCCGCTCCACGGGCAGCCCGAGCCCGCTGAGCGCCCGGATCTCCCGCACGAGCCGCACATCGTGCTCGCCGTAGTCCCGGTAGCTGTTGGCCAGCCGCTCGGGCGTCAGCAACCCCAGCGATTCGTAGTAGCGCACCGCTTTGGTCGTCACACCCGCCCGTCGGGCCAGCTCGCCGATTCGCACGTCTCTCACCTCGAAGAACGCTAAACCTTGCCCCTGAGGGTAAGGTCAAGGCGACGCGAGGACGACCGGTGTCCGACGCCTGGCGCAGTCGCTGAGGCGCCTGCCGGGCCACTTCCCGTCCTTCTTCCCCAGCCCCGGCGACAGGCCCCGTCAGCCACTCCGCGGCAGGGCCCGGGCCCGGGTGGGATCAGTCCTGGTGGAGGATGTCGTTGGCGGGGCCGCCGGAGAGGGTGTCGTTGCCGTCGAGGAGCTCCGCGGACATCCCCGCGCCGCCGTGGTCCGGGTCGGGTAGGGGGACGGTGCAGGTCACGTAGGTGAGGTCGGTTGCGGCGGGGTGCCCGCTTGACCGTCAGCCTGTTGGTCTGGCCTTCGGCCGCCGTGTAGGAGACGTGTCCGTCCGTGACGGTCACGGTGGCCGACGGGGTGGCCGATGGCGTGGTCGGCGGGATGTCGGCCTGGGCGTTCCAGGTGAGGAGCCCGGTACTGGCCGCTACGGCGAGTAACGCGACCCTGCATCATTGATCGGGCGCTGCGGCCGCCTGGGAAACGCGCTTCCGGTAGTGGACGCGGTCGTACTGGCCGTCCTGGCGGCGTTCCGTCACCTCGTATCCGTACCTCGGGTAGATCTCCTGGTTCTCCCACATGAGGGCGTTGGTGTAGAGCCGGATCTCCGGGAGGCCGAGAGCGCGTGCGTGGGTTTCGGCGAAGGTGAGCAGGTGCCTGCCCACGCCCTGGCGGTGGGCGTCCGGGTGTACGGCGATGTTCTCCAGGACGAGGTGGTCCGGCTCGGCCACCAGGACCAGCACGCCCACGACCGGGTCGCCGGTGACGAAGACGCGGCCCGCCGCGATGTCGGCCGCGTGGTCGGCGTCCATGGGCGCCGGGCGGAGCCCGATCCGGGTGATGTAGGGGCGGTATGCAGCGTCGATGACGACCTTTACGGCGTCAGCGTCGGCGGCCGTCGCGGGGCGGATGTGG
>NZ_JAAAYH010000121.1:0-21375 GCF_018035285.1 Streptomyces sp. MK37H
CGACCAGCGCCATCAGCGGATCCTTCTTGAATCCGTACAGCACCACGGCATGCGGGTCGTACTTGGGCGCTGCCGTCGCCGTGGCCTTCGCCGTGATGAAGCGGAGGTAGCCGTTCTCCAGCCCGGCGGCCGGGACCCACTCCACCATCTCCAGGTCCGGCAGGAGGATCGTGCGGGGGCCGCCGGACTTCTTCGACTCCTCGGTCTTCCAGTTCCAGTCCAGCCGGACCCGCTCACCGTCGAAGGAGGCCGTGGCGTCGCCCGCCGACGCCGATATCGGCACCGAGGGGCCGGGCAGCACATAGCGGTCGCAGGGGCCGGGCGGCACCTGCTCCAGGGTCAGAGCCTGGCGGACCTCGTCGACCAGATACTCGGCGAGGTCCCTGCGATCCGGCTCCACCGAGAGCTGATACGGATCGGCGGCGTCCGGCAGCTTGCCGCCGGTGGCCTGCAGCAGCGGGTCCGCCCCCTCGCGCAGGCGCAGCCGCAGCCGGCCCGACTTCCGCCCCGGCTCGTAGGCCACCCCGGCCAAGGCCACCAGGGGGACGGTCAGTTCACCGAGCGCCTGCCGTACGGCAGGCACGCCGCGGTCCCGCCCCGGGACGATCCGGATCGCTTCCCCGTCAAAGCTCCAGGCGCCATCGCGCTGGGTGATTTCCGCCATGCGGTGAATTCTGACAGGCAGACAGCGACACATTGGTCTACACCTTGACCGCAACTGACCCTCGCGGTACCCAAGATGCACGTTTCGTTGAAGGGATCGCCTGTGAGACGACGCCGTGCTCGACTTCTGTGTTCCCTGCTGCTGACCGTGGTGGCCGGGGCGGGGACCGCGGCCTCCTCCGCCTCCGCTTCTCCGGCTTCCCCCTGGTCCTCTCGCTCGTCCTCCGCTTCCGCCCAGAACGCCGCCGCCCCGACTCCGCTGGACCGGGTCGTGCCCGCGCCCGCGTCCGTACGGCCCGCGTCGGGCTCGTACGCGATCCGCTCGGACACCCGCGTCCGGGTGTCCGGCTCCGACGGCTCGGCGCGTTCGGCGCGCCGGGTGGGCGACTATCTGGCGCGGGTGCTGCGCCCCTCCACCGGCTTTTCGCTGCCCGTCACCACGCGATCGGGCGACGACGGCATCCGGCTGCGGCTGACGCCCAAGGCGGCCGGGGTGCGGACGCTGGGCGCGGAGGGGTACCGGCTCCAGGTCACCGGCCGCGCGATCACCCTCACCGCACGCGGCTCCGCCGGGCTGTTCCACGGCGTCCAGACGCTGCGGCAGCTGCTACCCGCGTCCATCGAGCGCACCACCCGGCAGTCGGGCCCCTGGCGGGTCTCCGGCGGCACCATCACCGATGTGCCGCGCTACGCCTGGCGGGGCGCGATGCTCGATGTCTCCCGGCACTTCTTCGGCGTGGACCAGGTCAAGCGCTATATCGACCAGCTGGCGCTCTACAAGATCAACAAGCTGCATCTGCATCTCTCGGACGACCAGGGGTGGCGGATCGCGATCGACTCCTGGCCGAAGCTGGCCAGGCACGGCGGCTCCACACAGGTCGGGGGCGGGCCCGGCGGCTACTACACCAAGGACGACTACCGCGAGATCGTGCGCTACGCGGCGAGCCGTGAGCTGACCGTCGTCCCCGAGATCGACATGCCGGGCCACACCAACGCGGCGCTCGCCTCCTACGCGGAGCTCAACTGCGACGGCGTCGCCCCACCGCTCTACACCGGCACCGAGGTCGGTTTCAGCTCGCTGTGCGCGCCGAAGGAGGTGACGTACGACTTCGTGGACGACGTCATCCGCGAGCTCGCAGCGCTCACCCCCGGCCCCTACCTCCACATCGGCGGGGACGAGGCCCACTCCACCAGCCATGAGGACTATGTGGCGTTCATGGACCGGGTGCAGCCGGTGGTCGCCAAGTACGGCAAGACGGTGGTCGGCTGGCACCAGCTGACCGGTGCGCACCCCGCGAAGGACGCGATCGCCCAGTACTGGGGGACGGACGGGAGCGAGAAGGAGGTCGCGGACGCGGCCAAGGCGGGCACCCGGCTGATCCTCTCCCCGGCCAACCGCGCCTATCTGGACATGAAGTACAACGCCGACACGCCGCTGGGGCAGAACTGGGCCGGATACGTCGAGGCGAAGCAGTCCTACGACTGGGACCCGGGCGCCTACATCAAGGATGCCCCGGCGTCCTCGGTGCTCGGTGTCGAGGCGCCGCTGTGGTCGGAGACCCTCCAGACCAGCCCGCAGATCGAGTACATGGCCTTCCCCCGCCTCCCCGGCATCGCCGAGCTCGGCTGGTCGCCCGCGAGCGCGCACGACTGGGACGACTACAAGGTGCGGGTGGCCGCGCAGGGCCCCCGCTGGGACGCGATGCGCATCACGTACTACCACTCCCCGCAGATCCCCTGGCCCACGAGCTGAGGCCTCCGCTCGGCCGAGGGCCCCGGGCCTCCGCTCGGCCGAGGCCCCGGCCCTACGGGCGGCCCTGGCGCTAGGCGTGTCCGGCGGATCGTGACGCCTGCGGCGCGCTGTTCCCCTCCCCGCCCCTTCCCACAACTGGGGCTCCGCCCCAGGCCCCGGGGTGACAGCTGGGGCTGTGCCCAGACCCCCGGGGTCACAGCTGGGGCTCCGCCCCTGGCCCCAGGCCCCGGGGTCCAGGGGCGGATCGGCTGCTCCGCCGCGTGGTCGCCGGACGCCCCATGGGGGCGACCCGGCCTACGGGCGGCGCCTCAGCCGGGGCGGCCGGCCGTCGGGTGGGCCCCCATCGGTGCTCAGCTCGCGAAGCCGAGCTCTCGGGCGATCAGCGTGCGCTGGATCTCGCTGGTGCCCTCGCCGATCTCCAGGATCTTGGAATCCCGCCACATCCGGGCCACCGGATACTCGTTCATGAAGCCGTAGCCACCGTGGATCTGGGTGGCCTCGCGTGCGTTGTCCACCGCGACCTCGGAGGAGTAGAGCTTCGCGATCGACGCCTCCTTCTTGAACGGCTCGCCGAGCACCAGCCGGGACGCCGCGTCGCGCCAGGCCACCCGGGCCATATGGGCGCGCATCTCCATGTCGGCCAGCTTGAACTGGATCGCCTGGTTGGCGCCGATGGGGCGGCCGAACGCCTCGCGGGTCCTGGCGTACGCCACCGACTCGTCCACACAGCCCTGGGCGAGCCCGGTGGCCAGGGCGGAAATCGCGATCCGGCCCTCGTCCAGTATCCGCAGGAACTGGGCGTAGCCCCGGCCCTGCGCGCCCAGCAGGTTCGCGGCCGGGACCCGGCAGTCGGCGAAGGACAGCTCGCGGGTGTCCGAGGCGTTCCACCCCACCTTGGAGTAGGGGGCGGCCACGCTGAAGCCGGGGGTGCCGGACGGCACGATGATCGAGGAGATCTCGGGGCCGCCGTCCTCCTTGCGGCCGGTGACGGCGGTGACGGTGACCAGCGCGGTGATGTCCGTACCGGAGTTGGTGATGAAGCACTTGGTGCCATTGATCACCCACTCGCCCGTGGCCTCGTCCAGCCGGGCCGTGGTGCGGGTGGCGCCCGCGTCCGAGCCGCCGCCGGGCTCGGTCAGACCGAACGCGCCCAGGGTCTCCCCGGAGCAGAGCCCCGGCAGCCAGGTGCGCTTCTGCTCCTCCGTGCCGTAGAGGAAGATCGGCATCGCGCCGAGCGAGACCCCCGCCTCCAGGGTGATCGCCACCGAGGAGTCCACCCGGGCCAGCTCCTCCAGGACGAGGCAGAGCGCGAAGTAGTCCCCGCCCATACCCCCGTACTCCTCCGGGAAGGGCAGGCCGAACAGGCCCATCCGGCCCATCTCGCGGACGATCTCGTACGGGAACTCATGGTGCTCCCAGTACTCCCCGATCTTGGGGGCGACCACATCATGCGCGAACGCCTCGACGGTGCGGCGCAGTTCCTCGTGTTCGGGGCTGAGTCGGTGGTCGATCGGCATGGCTCAGATCTCCTTCTGGGAGAGGGCGCGGACGGTGCGGGACGGGCTGGGCCGGCCCAGATGCCGGGCCATCCACACGCTGGTGGCGGTGAGACGGCCGATGTCGACCCCGGTCTCGATGCCGAGGCCGTCGAGCATCCACACGAGGTCTTCGGTGGCGAGATTGCCCGTGGCGCTCTTGGCGTACGGGCAGCCGCCGAGGCCCCCGGCGGAGGCGTCGACGGTGGTCACGCCGTGCTCGAGCGCGGCGAGGGTGTTGGCGAGCGCCTGGCCGTAGGTGTCGTGGAAGTGCACGGCCAGCCGGTCGTTGGCGACGCCCGCCTCGTTGAGCGTGTCCAGCAGCTCCCGCACATGGCCCGGGGTGGCCACGCCGATGGTGTCGCCGAGGCTGATCTCGTCGCACCCCATGTCCAGCAGACGGCGGCTGACCGAGACGGTCTGGGAGATCGGGACCGGGCCCTCCCACGGGTCACCGAAGCACATGGACAGATAGCCGCGCACGGCCACGCCCGCGTCCTTGGCCATGGTGACGACCGGCTCGAACATCTCCAGCGCGCCGTCCACCGTGCGATTGAGATTGGCCTTGGCGAAGGACTCCGTGGCGCTGGCGAAGACGGCGATCTCGCGCGCGCCCAGCGCGAGGGCGCGGTCCAGCCCGCGCTCATTGGGCACGAGCACGGGGAGCCGGGCGTCCACGTCGTCGATGAGCGGCATCAGCTCCTCGGCGTCGGCCAGTTGGGGCACCCACTTGGGGTGGACGAAGCTGGTGGCCTCGATGGTGGTGAGGCCGGCCTCGGCGAGCCGGTGGATGAACTCGGCCTTGATGGCCGCCGGGACCAGCACCTTCTCGTTCTGCAACCCGTCCCGGGGGCCCACCTCGTGGATCCGGACCCGGGTGGGCAGCCCGGGGACCGGGACGGTCATGGGGAGGGTCATCACTCACGCTCCTCGCTCTGGTGCGGCTCGTGCGGGGTGACGACCGCCAGCAGCTGGTCCATGGCGACCGTGCTGCCGGGGGTCACCTCGAGCTCGGTGACGGTGCCGTCGTGCGGCGCGGCGATGAGGTGCTCCATCTTCATCGCCTCGACCACCAGCAGTCCCTGACCTGCGGTGACCTCGTCGCCGACGGCCGCCTTCACGACGGTGACGGTGCCGGGCATGGGCGCGGTCAGCTCCCCGGCGTGCGCCGCTGCGGCCCCGCCGCGCAGCGCCTCCTCCACGGGGTCGTGCCCGACCACGCGCCAGGCGTCCCCGTCCCGTCCCAGCCAGTGGCTCGCGCCGTGCGCGGCATGCCGGAAGCGGTGGGTGACCCCGCCGAGGTCCAGCAACACGGAGCCCTCTTCGAGGGCAATGAGCCGCGCCCGCATACCCGCGCCCGCGTCGGCACCCGCGTCGGCGTCGGCACCCGCGTCGGCGTCGGCGGCCGGACGCCATGTGGCGTCCGCCCCCGCGCGGGCCGGAGCGGTGCTTGTGCCCGCGCCCGCGTCTGCGGGGGCCGGGGCGGTGGTGCCCGTGCCCGCGTCGGCCGCCGGGCGCGGGTCCGCCGCGTGCGGGGCCGTGCCCGCTGCCGCGCGCGCCCCGCCGGGGTGGCGGTCCGCTGCCGCGTGGTGGGCGGCGGCCCGCTCGTCCGCCTCTGCTTCCGGGATGCGCGCACTGGCGCCAGTGACGGTGGAGTTGGGGCTGGTCCGGGTGACCAGGGCCGCCGTGCTGCCTTGGCCCGCGCCCGTGGGGCGGGTGGTCTCGGCTGTCGTGCTCTGTGGCTCGTCGGTCCGGCCGGTGGCGGGGGCCGCCGCGCTGCCTTGGCCCGCACCCTGGGGTCCGCCGGGCCGGTCCGTCGCCTCGGCTGCTGCCGGGGGTCCGCCGGGGCGGGCCGTCGACCCGGTTGTTGCCGGGGCGGCGTCAGCGTGCTCGATGCGGAGCTCCGCGTCATGGGCGCGGCCGCGCACGCGGACCGTCACCGGGTGGTGGCCCGCTACGCGGAGGCGGTGGACGGTCCAGGCGGGCTCAGCGCCCAGCCGCCAGCCGGTCGGCACCGAGAACGGATCGACCCAGACGTCCGCGGCCGGGCCGCCGAGGCCGGAGCCGCCGGGCTCCGGGCGCCCACCGGTTCCGCCGCCACGCGCAGCGGTGGGCTCCAGCGCCGCCTGGCGCAGCAGGGCCGCCGTCGCGTAGACCTCTTCCGGTATGGCCGCCGGGATCAGCTGGGCCGCCGCGCGGTCGACCAGGCCCGTGTCGAGCTCGCCCGAGGCGACCGCGGGGTGGGCGGCCAGACGGCGCAGAAAACCGGTGTTGGTGTCCACGCCGAGAACGGTCAGGGAGCCGAGGGCGGCGCGCAGCCGGCGCAGGGCGGTGGGGCGGTCGGGACCGTGGGCGATGACCTTGGCGAGCATCGGGTCGTAGACCGTACCGACCTCGGTGCCCTGGCTCAGCCCGGAGTCGACCCGCACCCCCTCGCCCTCCGGCTCGTCCAGCGCCAGCACGGGGCCGGCCGAGGGCAGGAAGTCCACCCGGCCGTCGGCCGCCGCGCGGGCGGTCTCGGCGCAGATACGGGCCTCCACCGCATGGCCCGCGAAGGCGATGCCGTCCTGCCCGAACGGCAGCGGCTCGCCCGCGGCGACGCGCAACTGCCACTCCACCAGATCCAGGCCGGGCCGCCCGCCGACCGACACCGTCAGCTCGGTCACCGGATGCTCCACCTGGAGCCGGGTGTTCATCTCCATGAAGCAGTACGCCGACGGATCGTCGCCCGGCACGATGAACTCGACCGTGCCCGCGCCCACATAGCCGCAGGACCGGGCCGCCGCCACTGCGGCCTCGCCCATCCGCGCCCGGGTGGCCTCGTCCAGCAGCGGGCTGGGCGCCTCCTCGATGATCTTCTGGTGGCGGCGCTGCAGCGAGCACTCGCGCTCCCCGAGGTGGACCACATGCCCCTGACCGTCCGCCAGCACCTGGATCTCGATGTGCCGGGGCCGGTCGATCCAGCGCTCCACCAGCAGCGTGTCATCGCCGAAGGCGCCGCGCGCCTCCCGCCGGGCGGCCGCGATCTCGTCGGCGAGCAGCGCCTCGTCGCGGACCAGCCGCATGCCCTTGCCGCCGCCGCCCGCCGAGGGCTTCAGCAGCACCGGCATCCCGATTTCCCGGGCGGCGGCGGTGAGCTGCTCGTCCGTCAGCCCGCTGCCCGAGGAGCCCGGCACCACCGGCACCCCGGCCGCGCGCACGGTCTCCTTGGCGCGGATCTTGTCGCCCATCAGCTCGATGGCCCCGGCGGGCGGCCCGATGAAGGCGAGCCCGGCGTCGGCGCAGGCGCGGGCGAACGCCCCGTTCTCCGCGAGGAAGCCATAGCCGGGGTGGACGGCCTGGGCGCCGGTGCGCGCCGCGGCCTCCAGCAGCCGCTCGATGGACAGATAGCTCTCCGCGGCGGGCGCGGGGCCGATCCGCACGGCCGTGTCCGCCTCGCGCACATGGCGGGCGTCCGCGTCGGTGTCGCTGTAGACGGCGACGGAGCGGACCCCGAGCCGCCGCAGGGTGCGGATGACGCGCACGGCGATCTCACCGCGGTTGGCCACCAGGACGGTGTCGAACATCGCGGGCGCCGGGCCGGTCGCCTTCGTGGCACTCATCGGGTGCATCCCCCTCACATCCGGAAGACGCCGTAGCCGGGCGCCGCGGGCTCGGTGGCCGTACGGCCGGGCAGCGGTGCGTTGGCGCAGGCCGTAAGGGCGAGGCCGAGCACCGTGCGGGTCTCCAGGGGGTCGATCACACCGTCGTCCCACAGCCGGGCGGTGGCGTAATAGGCGTTTCCCTGCGCCTCGTACTGCTCGCGGACCGGGGCCCGGAACGCCTCCTCGTCCTCGGCGCTCCACTCCTCACCGCGCGCCTCCATCTGGTCGCGCTTGACGGTGGCGAGCACGGAGGCGGCCTGCTCACCGCCCATCACGGAGATCTTGGCGTTGGGCCACATCCACAGGAAGCGCGGCGAATAGGCCCGGCCGCACATCGAGTAGTTGCCCGCGCCGTAGGAACCGCCGATCACGACCGTGAGCTTGGGGACGCGGGTGCAGGCCACGGCGGTGACCATCTTGGCGCCGTGCTTGGCGATACCGCCCGCCTCATAGCTGCGGCCGACCATGAACCCCGAGATGTTCTGCAGGAAGACCAGGGGGATGCCGCGCTGGTCGCACAGCTCGATGAAGTGGGCGCCCTTCTGGGCCGATTCGGAGAACAGGATGCCGTTGTTGGCGACGATACCCACCGGGTGGCCCATGATCTGCGCGAATCCCGTGACCAGCGTGGTGCCGAACTCGGCCTTGAACTCGGCGAACCGCGAGCCGTCCACCACCCGCGCGATGACCTCCCGCACGTCGTACGGCGTGCGCGAGTCGACCGGGACCGCCCCGTAGAGCCCCGCCGGGTCCACCGCGGGCTCCTCGGAGGGCTCCAGCGGCCATGGCGGCGACCCCTGCCGCATCGGGGACGGCGGCAGGGTGGCGACGATGGAGCGGACGATCCGCAGCGCGTGGGGGTCGTCCTCGGCCAGGTGGTCGGTCACGCCCGAGACCCGGGAGTGGACCTCGCCGCCGCCCAGCTCCTCCGCCGAGACCACCTCACCGGTGGCCGCCTTCACCAGCGGCGGCCCGCCCAGGAAGATCGTGCCCTGCCCGCGCACGATCACGGCCTCGTCGCTCATCGCCGGGACATACGCCCCGCCCGCCGTGCAGGACCCCATCACGGCCGCGACCTGCGGAATCCCGGAGCCGGACAGCCGCGCCTGGTTGTAGAAGATCCGCCCGAAGTGGTCCCGGTCCGGGAAGACCTCGTCCTGCATGGGGAGGAAGGCACCGCCGGAGTCGACCAGATAGACGCACGGCAGGTGGTTCTCCAGCGCGACCTCCTGGGCGCGCAGATGCTTCTTCACCGTCATCGGGTAGTACGTGCCGCCCTTGACGGTGGCGTCATTGGCGACCACGACCACCTCGCGGCCCGACACCCGCCCGATCCCGGCGATCACCCCCGCCGCCGGGGCCTGGCCCTCGTACATACCCTCGGCCGCGAGCGGCGCCAGCTCCAGGAACGGGGAGCCCGGATCCAGCAGCGTGTCCACCCGGTCGCGCGGCAGCAGCTTGCCGCGCGCGGTGTGCCGCGCCCGCGCCTTCTCCCCGCCGCCCAGCCGCGCCACGGCCAGCTTCTCGCGCAGCCGCGCGGCCAGCTCGCGGTGCCCGGCCTCATTGGCCTTCCAGGCGTCGGACCCCGGGTCGGCGCCGCTGCGCAGCGCCGGTGCCTGCTCCATGGCTACGAGCCCCCTCGCTCGGTCCCGCTCGGTACCGTTAGTGAACGTTAACTACTCCCCACCAGGTTAACGACCACTAACCCCGCTGTCTAGAATCGAATCCATGAGCACGCAAGCACCCGCCCCGAGCCGCCGTGAGCAGATCCTCAAGGAGGCCGCCCGCCTCTTCGCCGAGCGCGGCTTCCACGGCGTCGGCGTCGATGAGATAGGCGCCGCGGTCGGCATCAGCGGCCCCGGTCTCTACCGCCACTTCCCCGGCAAGGAGGCGATGCTGGCCGAGCTGCTCGTCGGGATCAGCGGCCGGCTGCTGACGGGCGGCAAGCGGCGGGCCGCGGAGGGGGAGGGGGCCGGGCGCGCCCCCGCGGAGGTGCTGGATTCGCTGATCGAGGGGCATATCGACTTCGCCCTCGACGACCGCCCGCTGATCATCCTCCACGACCGCGAGCTCGACCGACTCCGGGACACCGACCGAAAGCTGGTGCGCTCGCTCCAACGGCAGTACGTGGAGCTGTGGGTCGAGGTGGTGCGCAAGGTCTACCCCCGGCTCGCCGAGGCCGAGGCCCGCGCGTGTGTCCACGCCGTCTTCGGACTGCTCAACTCCACGCCCCACCTCGGCCGCCACGGAGCCCTCCCGGGGCGCGCGGCCACCGCCACCCTGCTGCACCGCCTGGCCCTGGGCGCCTTCGACGGCGCCCATAGTGCGGACGGCGCGGCGAGTGAGCCGAGGGGGCGCGCCGCTGTCGACAAGGAGAGCGCGCGCAGGTCCTGAGGCTGCGATCGATATGCGGCTACCGCCGCGCGGAGGGCCGAGCACGGTCGAGCTGTCGACAGGGGGCACCTCCCAGCGGTAGCTGGGGGAGGCTGAGGCGCCCCGGAGGGGGCACCTCCCAGCGGTAGCTGGGGGAGGCTGAGGCGCCCCGGAGGGGGCACCTCCCGGCGGTAGCTGGGGGAGAACCGGGCCCTATAGAGGCTGGACAGGCTGGCTAACTCGCGGGTAGCTTTCACTGAGCAAGCGCTTAGGTGAGCGTTGCCAAGTCATCATCGAGGAATCACGACGGCGGCCGGGCGGATCCGCGAGAGCGGCGGCGGCTTAGCCGCAAGGAGGGCCACGCCAATATGCGCCGCACGGTGTTCAACGAGGACCACGAGGCGTTCCGGGAGACCATCCGCGACTTCATCGCGGCCGAGGTCGTGCCGTACTACGACGAGTGGCGGGAGGCCGGCCAGGCCCCGCGCGAGTTCTACAAGAAGCTGGGCGAGCTCGGTGTCTTCGGCATCGAGGTGCCCGAGGAGTACGGCGGGGCCGGCGAGACCAGCTTCAAGTTCAACGCCGTCATCACCGAGGAGACCGCCCGCGCCGGGGTCAGCTTCGGTGGCAGCGGTGTCCACACCGCGCTGTGCCTGCCGTACCTGCTCAAGTACGCCAACGAGGAGCAGAAGCGGCGCTGGCTGCCCTCCTTCGTCACCGGCGACATGATGACCGCCATCGCCATGACCGAGCCCGGCACCGGCTCCGACCTGGCGGGCATGAAGACCACCGCCAAGCTCTCCGAGGACGGCACCCACTACGTCCTCAACGGCGCCAAGACCTTCATCACCGGCGGCGTCCTGGCCGACCGGGTGCTGGTCTGCGCCCGCACCGCCCCGCCCACCCCCGAGGACCGCCGCGGCGGCATATCCATCCTCGTGGTGGACACCAAGAGCGAGGGCTACGCGGTCGGCCGCAAGCTGGAGAAGCTGGGCCTGAAGACCTCCGACACCGCCGAGCTCTCCTTCACCGACGTCAAGGTGCCGGTGGAGGACCTGCTGGGTGAGGAGGGCAAGGCGTTCGGCTACCTCGCCCACAATCTGCCGCAGGAGCGCCTGGGGATCGCCGTCGGGGCCTACGCACAGGCCGCGGCCGCCGTACGGTTCGCCACTGAGTACGTCCGGGACCGCACCGTCTTCGGCCAGCCGGTGGCGTCGTTCCAGAACACCAAGTTCGTGCTCGCCGACTGCAAGTCCGAGGTGGACGCGATGCAGGCGGTCGTGGACCGGGCCCTGGACGCGCACGACGCCGGTGAGCTGACCGCCGCGGACGCCGCCTCCGCCAAGCTCTTCACCACCGAGCGCGCCGCCGTCGTCATCGACCGGTGCCTGCAGCTCCACGGCGGCTACGGCTACATGATGGAGTACCCCATCGCCCGGCTGTACGCGGACACCCGCGTCAACCGGATCTACGGCGGCACCAGCGAGGTCATGCGGTCCATCGTCGCCAAGTCCATGGGTCTGTGACGACCGTCATGACCAGCGGCAACAGGACCGCAATCCGGGTCTGCAAGACTGCTTGAATCATGAATGACGCACTTCAGGGCCTTCTCGATCTGCTCGACCTCGAGCAGATCGAGGAGGACATCTTCCGCGGCACCAGCGACGCCGCACCCCTCGTACCGCGGGTCTTCGGCGGTCAGGTCGCCGCCCAGGCCCTGGTCGCCGCGGGCCGCACCGTGCCCGCGGACCGCTCGGCGCATTCGCTGCACGCGTACTTCCTGCGGCCCGGCGACCCCGGGGCGCCCATCGTCTACACCGTCGACCGGATCCGGGACGGCCACTCCTTCACCACCCGCCGGGTGGTCGCCGTCCAGCACGGACAGCCGATCTTCCATCTCTCGGCCTCCTTCCAGCTGCACGAGGACGGCCTCGAGCACCAGGAGCGGATGCCGGACGTCCCCGACCCGCTCTCCCTGCCCACCGCCGAGAAGCTGCTGCCCCGCTACGAGCACCTCTTCCTCGGCCCCGGGGTGACCGAGCGGATGCTCCAGGCGCGGGCCGCGGTCGATGTGCGGTACGTGGACGAGCCGCCCTTCGGCAGCGTCGGACGGCCGCGCGAGCCCAAGTCGCAGGTTTGGTTCCGGACCAACGGCAAACTGGACGGCGCCGCCGACCACCCCCTGCTCCACGTCTGCCTGGCGACCTATGTCTCCGATATGACGCTGCTGGACTCCGTGCTGCTCGCCCATGGGCGCGGCGGTTGGGCGGTCGGCGACATCGTCGGGGCCAGCCTGGATCACGCCATGTGGTTCCACCGGCCGTTCCGGGTGGACGACTGGCTGCTGTACGACCAGGAGAGCCCCTCCGCGTCCGGCGGACGCGGGCTCGCCAAGGGCCGTATCTTCACCGCCGACGGGCGGCTGGCCGTCTCCGTGATCCAGGAAGGGGTCATGCGGGTGCCGCGCGGGAAGAAGTGAGCGCGGCGGGCGGCGGCCCGGAGCCGTGGGAAACCGGGCCGTGGGAAACCGGGCCGTCGGAAACCGGTCCGTCGGAAACCGGTCCGTCAGGACCAGGCCGTCAGAACTGGGCCGTCAGCCCCGCCGCGTCCAGCAGGTACGCCGTCATCGCGTCGTAGAACCTCGGGTTGGTGACGTGGTCGTCCAGTGGGACCACCACCGACAGCGTGCCCTCGGACTCACCGAGGAAGAGCGCCGGGTCGTTGCAGTCCGCGTAGCCCACCGCGTCGATGCCCCGCTGCCCCGCGAACCCCGCCCAGCCGTGGTCGGCGACCACCAGATCGGGCAGCGGCCGCCCCTCGTGGGCCAGCCCGTCGAGGATCGCCGCCATGGGCGCGGGGGAGTGGGTGTGCCACAGCGTGGCGCCCCGCTCCAGCATCGCCACATCGCAGAACTGGAAGACATACCCCTCGTCCGCCTGCAGCCCGCCCGGGATCTCCACGATCTCGCATCCGGCGGCCCGCAGCGCCGCCGCCGTGGCCCGGTGGACCTCCAGCAGCCCGCCCGGGTGCCCGGTGGCGAACAGCACCCGCTCGTTCGCCTCCGCCGCCTTCCGCAGCACCGACGCCATCCGGTCCAGCGCGCCGACCGTCAGCTCAGGGTCGATGGTGTCCTGACCCGAGCGGTGCTGCGGGTCGTCCACCACACCGCACCGCTCGGCCATGACCGCCAGCACGTCCTGCTCATCGGTCCAGCGGTCGCCCAGCTCCAGGCCGAGCCAGTAGTGGCGGTCGCCGTTCGCGAGCTTGCGGTAGTGGGAGAGGTTGTTCTCACGAGGGGTGGCGACATCGCCCGCGATGCGCGTACGGACGAGATGGTCGATCAGTTCGGCACGGCTGGGCACGGCGCTGGGTATCGGCATGTGGCCCATTGTCGCCTCTCCGACGAGGGAATGGGGACATCCACCGCCGGTCGGGCGTGACACGATCATGGCGAAATACCGGATGTCAGCCCGGACAGCCGCCGCCCGGGCCCCGCCGCACGGGGCCTAACGGCGGGGCCGACGGCTCCTGGCGGGGCGTCGGGCGCCCCTGCCCGCACGGTGAGGCTGCGGCGGCACGGGCGCGCTGATGGTCACGGGAACACCGGAGGGGTCCTGCGCGCCGGTGATACGGGTGAGTTCGGGGTCGGCGGAGTGGACCCGGGCGGTCCGGGGGGTGATGCCCGCGTCGGCCATGAGACGGACCATGTCCCGGCGCTGGTCCGGAGTGACCAGCGTGATGACGCTGCCGGATCCGCCCGCACGGGCGGTTCGGCCACCACGGTGCAGATAGTCCTTGTGGTCGGCGGGCGGGTCGACATTGACGACGAGATCGAGATCGTCCACATGAATGCCCCGGGCGGCGACGTTCGTGGCCACCAGCACGGTGACATGGCCGGACTTGAAGTGGTCCAGGGTCCGGGTGCGCTGCGGCTGGGACTTACCGCCGTGCAGCGCGGCCGCCCGTACGCCGCTGGTCAGCAGATGCCGGGTCAGCCGGTCGACGCCGCGCTTGGTGTCCAGGAACAGGATGACGCGGCCGTCCCTGGCGGCGACCCGGGTGACGACGGAGCGCTTGTCGGTGTCCGCGATGTGCAGCACATGGTGCTCCATCGTGGTGACGGCACCGGCGGACGGATCGAGCGAGTGCACGGCCGGGTCGTGGAGGAACTGGCGCACCAACTGGCCGATGTTGTGGTCGAGGGTCGCGGAGAACAGCAAGCGCTGGCCGTCGGCGGGGACCTGCCGCAGCAGCCGGGTCACCTGGGGCAGGAAGCCCATGTCGGCCATTTGATCGGCCTCGTCGAGGACCGTGATGCGCACCTGGTCCAGCCGGCAGTCGCCGCGTTCGATCAGGTCCTGGAGGCGCCCGGGGGTCGCGATGACCACCTCCGCGCCGCCGCGCAGGGCCTCGGCCTGGCGGTTGAGCGACATTCCGCCGACCACGGTGGCCGGACGCAGCCGCAGCCGCCGGGCATAGGGGGTGAGCGCCTCGGTGACCTGCTGGGCCAGCTCCCGGGTGGGGACCAGCACCAGGGCGAGGGGACGGCCGGGCTCCGCGCGCCGCCCGGCGGTGCGGGCCAGCAGGGCGAGGCCGAAGGCGAGGGTCTTGCCGGAGCCGGTTCGGCCACGGCCCAGGACGTCCCGGCCGGTGAGGGCGTTGGGGAGGGCGGCCGCCTGGATCGGGAAGGGCACGGTGACGCCCTGCTGGGCCAGCTCCCTGAGCAGCTCCTCCGGCATGTCGAGCTCGGAGAACGACGTGACGGCGGGCAGCACCGGGGCGGAGCCGGGCGGCAGGGCGAATTCGTTTCCGCTGGTGGAGCGGGGGCGGCCATGGCCGGCGGAACGGGAGGCTGCGGGTTTTTTGCGGTACGAGCGGGGGGAGCGGCTCAATGCGGTGCCTTCTGCTGGGCGCGGTGTGCGGAAACGCGTACGAGCCGGGGCCCGCACCCCTTCAGGTACGGGCCCCGGCTCGTGACAGGCGCTGTGATCAGGCGGGAACGATGTTCTCGGCCTGCGGGCCCTTCTGGCCCTGGGTGACGTCGAAGGTCACCTTCTGGCCTTCCTGGAGCTCACGGAAGCCGCTGGTGGCGATGTTCGAGTAGTGGGCGAAGACGTCGGCGCCGCCGCCGTCCTGCTCGATGAAGCCGAAGCCCTTTTCCGCGTTGAACCACTTCACGGTGCCAGTAGCCATGTCCTTCTCCTTCATACGGGGTCGGTCCGGAATGCGTGGGAACTGCATCCCGAGTCGCCGAAATGACCCCATCCGGAAATGACCGGCAAAAACAAGAAATGCGCCTGAGGCTACGTAGCGTCAGGCGCACACAAAGTCCATGGGTACCAAAACTGCAACTGAAGGAGACTCTATCACACGCGGCCTCGGCGCGGCGGGAACCAGGCGGACGACTTTCCCGCCAGCCTGTGCCCTCCCGCTTCGAGGTGTGACACGCTGGCGTTCCCGACTCCCTTCTCTCCCGTGGGGGCGCCATGCGCTGCATCATCGCCAACTTCGCCTTCGACCTGACCGCGCGCGAGGTGACGGACGCGATGAGTGGCGTCAGCCCCGAACCGATCACCGGCCCATCGGTCCGGATCGGCCCCCATGTCTACCCGGCCAAGCAGGTCGGGGCGGTGGTCACCCGCCAGGACCGCCGCGACTTCACGGCGGGGGAGGTGACCCGGGCCATGACGCGCCTCGGCTTCACCTGCCATCCGGCGCCCCCGGTCGCGGCGCCCGGCGCCGTCGAGACCGCCTCCGGGCTTCTGGGGGAGCCGGTGGACGACTGACCCCCGCGGCGCGGGGACGTCATATTAAGCGTTGACTTATATAAGCGGCGGCTGGCATAGTCCGGGCGTGCACGCACTCGATGTCCTCGGAGACCCCGTCCGGCGCCGGATATTGGAACTGCTCGCCGAGGGGGAGCGGTCCTCCGGCGAGGTCAGCTCCGTCGTCCGGGCCGAGTTCGGCATCTCGCAGCCCGCCGTCTCGCAGCATCTGCGGGTGTTGCGGGAGGCCGGATTCGCCTCCGTACGGGCCGAGGGCACACGGCGGTTGTACGCCGTCGAGGCCGCGCCCCTGCGGGAGGTCGACCGGTGGCTCGACCGGTTCCGGGGCTTCTGGGAGCAGCGGCTGGACGCGCTGGGGACGGAACTGGCGCGGGGCAAGCGGCAGCGGCGGCTCGATCAGGGGCGCGGCGGCGGCAGCGGAACCGATGCGGAGACATGAGCCATGAGCGAGATCGTCGACCAGATCAACCACGTCCATCGCGAGGTCGGCACCCGTGAGGTGCCCGACGGCGAGGCCCGTACCGTCCTGCTGCGGCGCACCTACGACGCCGCGATCGAGGACGTCTGGGACGCGTGCACCGACCCGGAGCGGATCAGCCGCTGGTTCCTGCCGGTGAGCGGCGACCTGAAGCTCGGCGGCCACTACCAGCTGACGGGCAACGCGGGCGGCGAGATCCTGCGCTGCGAGCCCCCGAGGCTGCTCGCGGTGAGCTGGCTGTTCGGCGAGAACCCCGGCTTCAGCGAGGTCGAGGTGCGGCTCACCGCCGAGGGCGAGGAGCGGACCGTCTTCGAGCTCGAGCATGTCGCCGTCGTACCGCCCGAGATGTGGGACCAGTTCGGCCCCGGCGCGGTCGGCGTCGGCTGGGACGGCGCACTGCTCGGCCTCACCCTGCACCTGACGGGTGAGGGCGCGCCCGCCGACCCGGAGGCGTGGCAGGCCTCGGACGAGGCGCGGGAGTTCATGACCCGCAGCAGCGAGCGCTGGGGCGCGGCGTACGAGGCCTCGGGGGCCCCGGCGGAGGTGGTGGCGGCGGCGAAGCGCGCCACGACGGAGTTCTACGTGCCCGCGCGCTGACCTCTGCCCGTAAGAACGACGGCTGTGCCTGTAAGGGCGACGGTTGTGCCTGTAAGGGCGACGGCTGTGCCCGTAAGAGCGACGGCTGTGCCTCTAGGGGCGTCGACTGCCCATAAGGGCGGCGGCTGTCCGTAAGAGCGTCGACCGCCCGTAAGAGCGGCCACCCCCTACCCGTCATACCTGGGGGCTACCCCGGAGATGCACTCCCCGGTGGGACGCCGACCACACGGCCGGCTCCATACCTTCCGTATCCACGACATCCGTCGGTACGGAAGGAACAGCCATGGCGTCCCGTCTTCGCCGCGCCCTGCTCGCGGCGCTCGTCACCGCCTCGGTGGTGGCGCCCCTGGTGGGGGCCGCTGGGCCCAGTGAGGTGCCCGCGCCCGCGCCGGTGGCGCTCGGGCCGGTGCGCGTCGCGGGTCTTGAGCACCGGTACGCGGCCAACCGGGAGGGGATTCGGGCGGCCGAGGTGATGGCCGCCCGGCACGGGGACCGCAAGCGGGCGCGGGCGCTGCGGAAGATGCGGGGGGCGTCGCGGCACTTCCTGTCCTTCGACGGGCGGAACGGGGGCCGTGCCGTCGAGGTGTACGGGGATCTGGGGCGCGCCACGCACATCGCGGTGCTGGTGCCGGGATCGGACACCAACCTGGAGACGTACGGCCGGTTCCGGGACGGGGCGCTCGCGCTGAGCCGTCAACTCGGGCGCCGTACGGCCGTCATCGGCTGGCTCGGGTACAAGACGCCCGGCACCGTGGCGCCCGAGGTGCTGACCACGGGCCGGGCCGCCGGTGCCGCTCCCCGACTGGCCGCGTTCGTACGGGAGTTGAACGCGGCCACGCCCCGGGCCCGGATCTCGCTCCTGTGCCACTCCTACGGCTCGGTGGTCTGCGCCCGGGCCGCCCGGGGGCTGAACGCCGCGGACATCGTCCTGTACGGCAGCCCCGGGACGGGGTACGACGACGCCCGGCAGCTGCGCACCCGGGCCACCGTCTGGGCCGGGCGGGGCGGGAACGACTGGATCGGCGGGGTGCCGCATGTGCGGATGCCGCTGCTGGGCACGACCATCGGCTTCGGGACCGACCCGGTCTCCCGGCGGTTCGGCGCGCGGATCTTCGACGCGGGGGACGTCGGGCACAGCGACTACCTCAAGCCCGGGTCCGCCGCCCTGGTGAGCATGGGCCGGATCGTGGAGGGCCGCGATGCGTGAGACGGTCCCGCTGAGTGAGATGGTCTGGCCGCGTGAGATGGTCCGGCCGCGTGAGACGGTCCGCATACGTGACCTCGTCCGGCGGATCGAGGCCGCCACCCCGCCCGGCCGCGACCGCGCCGTGGACGGCCTGCGGGCCGTCGCCATCCTCGGCGTGGTGCTCGGCCACTGGCTGGTGACCGCCCTCGTGGCCGACAGCGGCACCCTGCGCGCGGCCAGCCCGCTGCTGTACCAGCCCGAACTCACCCCCGTCTCCTGGGTTTTCCAGACCCTCGCGGTGTTCTTCCTGGTCGGCGGGCAGATGGGCGCCAAGAGCCACGACTGCGCCCGCGCCCGGGGCGTCACCTACCGGCGGTGGCTGCACGCCCGGCTGGCCCGGCTGTTCCGGCCCGTGGCCGCCGTGCTCACCGTATGGGCCGTGGCGGCGGGGGCGCTGCTCGGCGCCGGGGTGAGCCTGCTGACCGTGCACACGCTGCTCATACTCGTCCTGTCCCCGCTGTGGTTCCTGCTGGTCTACGCGGTGCTCACGGCCGCGACCCCGCTGGTGGCGCGGCTGCATCCGCTGTGGCCGCTCGCCGTCGTGCTCCATGTCGACCTGATCCGCTTCGGCTTCGACGGTCCCGCCTGGCTCGGCTGGGTCAACCTGGCGGCCGGCTGGCTGGTCCCGTACTGCCTGGGTGCCGCCTGGGGCCGCGGCAGGCTGCGCGGGCGGACGGCCGGGTGGGTGCTGCTGACCGGGGGCGCGGTGGTCACCGCCGGGCTCGTCCTGTTCGGCGGCTATCCGGCGGCGATGGTCGGGGTGCCGGGCGCCTCGATCTCCAACCTCAACCCGCCGACCCTGGCGGCCGTCACCTTCGGACTCGCCCAGTGCGGCGCGGCCCTGCTGCTGCGCGGCCCGCTGCGCCGGGTGCTGGCGCGGCCCGCCGCGTGGGCGGTGGTGGCGCTGGTCAACCTCGCCGCGATGACCGTCTTCCTGTGGCACCAGACCGCGATGATGGCGGTCAGCGTGACCACGCTGCGGCTCGCCGGACCGCAGACCGGGCTGCACACCGTGCCCGACGGCCCCGGCTGGGTGCTCGCCCGGCTGTGCTGGCTGCCGGCGTTCGCGGGGGCGCTGCTGATCTGCTGGGCGGCGTTCCACGCGTACGAGGCGGGGCGGCCGCGGAAGGGCGGTGGCGGGGTCGTCCGCGGTGGCGGGGTCGTCCGCGGTGGCGGCCCTGGTGGCCGGGTCGTTCGCCAGGGACGTCCCGGGAAGCAAGCACAGAGGCAGGCACAGAGGCAGGCACAGAAGCAGGCACAAAAGCGGGCACAGCAAGCACGGCACGGGGAGCAGCGGAGTGTCTAGAGTCAAGAGCATGACAGGCGGCAAGATCGCGGACCGGCTGACGGGGGGCCTGCGCGCCCTGCCGCGCACGGTGGGCGAGGCCCTGCGCGCGGCGCCGGGCATCCTGCGCGAGGACCTGTGGACGGTGGCGCGCGATCCGCTGCCGCGGATGCGCTGGCTGGGCCGGTTGCCCCATGGCCATGTGGTGCTCTTCGCGGTGCTCATGGCCTGGCTCAGCATGGCGCAGTTCCAGGAGCCCGCCCGCCCGGGGACGGCTCAGGACCCGGTGCCGCTGATCGGGCTCGTCGTGCTCGAAGCGCTGGCCGTCCAACTGGCGCTGACCCGCCCGATACCGGCGTGGTGGCTCTCGACCGCCATGCTCCTGGTGACGGCGCTGGCCGTGGACGACCGCCTCCCCGCATATGTGCTCTACCCCTGGAACTACGGCCAGATCGCGCTGCACACCGCCGTCCTGTTCCTCCTCGCGCTGCGGGTCCGCCCGCGGATCGCCGCCGAGGCGCTGGTGCTGACCCTCCTGGTGGGCGCGGTCACCTCGGCCCTCGCCTCCCAGCCCCACGACGAGGGCCTCGACGACGCCATTACGGCCTTCACCACCGCCGTGGTGGTGGGCGCCGCGCTGCGGGGCCGCCGGGTGGCGCGGACCCGGCTGGTCGAGCAGGAGGTGCTCACCGCGGAGGAACGGGCCCGGCGCACCCTGCTGGAGGAGCGCAACCGCATCGCCCGCGAGCTGCACGACGTGGTCGCCCATCACATGTCGGTGATCTCCATCCAGGCCCAGGTCGCCCCGCACCTCGCCGAGAACCCCTCGGACGAGCTCAAGGAGAACCTCGCGGGCATCCGGCAGAACGCGGTCGAGGCGCTGGCCGAACTGCGCCGTGTGCTGGGCGTGCTGCGCTCCGAGGACGCCCTGGCCGACGGCGCCCGGCACGCCCCGCAGCCCACCCTGGACCGGCTGGACGAGCTGGTGGGCGCGGTGCGGGGGACCGGGATCACGATCCTTACCGATGTCACCGGGGAGCGGCGGACGCTGCCGCCGGGCGTGGAACTGTCGGCGTTCCGCATCGTGCAGGAGGCGCTGAGCAATGTGATGCGGCACGCGCCGGGCGCCGAGGCGCGGGTCGAGTTGGGGTACCAGCGGCACGGGCTGACCGTCCGGGTCGTCAACACCGTGCCGGACCGGCCCGCCCCGCCCTCGCCCGGAGCCGGGCACGGGCTGCTCGGGATGCGGGAGCGCGCTGCGATGCTAGGGGGCGAGCTGACCACCGGCCCGACGCCGGACGGCGGTTACGAGGTGATCGCCGTACTGCCCACGGACCACCCCGCCCCGTCCGCCGCCGCGCCCGAGACCGCCGAGGACCCCGTATGACGACGACCATCCGCGTCCTGATCGCCGACGACCAGATGATGGTCCGCCAGGGCTTCACGGTGCTGCTCAACGCCGAACCGGACATCGAGGTCGTCGGCCAGGCCGTGGATGGGGCCGACGCCATCGCCCAGGTCGCCCAACTCGCCCCGGACGTGGTCCTGATGGACATACGGATGCCGGGGGTCGGCGGTATCGAGGCCACCCGCCTGCTCACCGAACCCGCCGGCGCCACCGTCAAGATCCTCGTCCTCACCACCTTCGACCTGGACGAATATGTCTACGAGGCGCTGCGCGCGGGCGCGTCCGGGTTTCTGCTGAAGGACGCCTCGGCGGATGAACTCGCCCATGCGGTACGGGTGGTGGCGGCCGGTGACGCGCTGCTGGCGCCGAACATCACCAAGCGCCTGATCGGCGAGTTCTCCCGGGTGACCGCCGCCGCCCCGCGCGGGCCCCTCCGGGCCCGGGTGGGCGATCTGACGGAGCGCGAGACCGAGGTGCTCACGCTGATCGCCCAGGGGCTGTCGAACGCGGAGATCGCGGCACGGCTGGTGGTGGCCGAGCAGACCGTGAAGACCCATGTGAGCCGGATCCTGTTCAAGCTGGGGCTCCGCGACCGGACCCAGGCGGC
>NZ_JAAAYH010000122.1:0-21262 GCF_018035285.1 Streptomyces sp. MK37H
GCGGGCACCATGCCGCCCAGCAGGGCGGCCAGCACATTGAGGAACAGGAAGAGCAGCACCTCGTTGGCGAACCCGGGCCCGGCCTCCGAGGCGAGGGTGGCCCCGGTGCTGGTGAGCAGCAGCGTGAGCAGGGCCGGTCCGGCCACCCCGACCACCCAGCCCGCGATCAGCCGGGAGCGGCCCAGCCGGGCGCCGCGCGCCACCGGCAGCCCGCGGCCCTTGGCGACCTCGTCATGGGTGACGATGTGGACGTCCAGGTCCGGCCCGGACTCCCGGGCGACGGTGGCGCCCACCCCGGGTCCGAACATGTACTGCCAGGTCTTGCGGCGGCTGGAGCCGAGCACGATCTGGGTCGCGTTGACCCCACGGGCGAACTCCAGCAGCGCCCGGGGGATGTCCTCCCCTATGACGTGGTGGAAGGTGCCCCCGAGGTCTTCGACGAGGGTGCGCTGGACCGCCAGCTCCTTGGGCGAGGCCGAGGTCAGGCCGTCGCTGCGGGCGATGTAGACGGCGAGGATCTCGCTACCGGAGCCCTTGGCCGCCATCCGGGCGGCCCGGCGGATCAGCGTCCGCCCCTCCGGGCCGCCGGTCAGCCCGACGACGATGCGCTCACGCGCCTGCCAGGTGGAGCGGATGGAGTGCTCGTCGCGGTACTGCTGGAGGTATTCGTCCACCCGGTCGGCGGTCCACAGCAGGGCCAGCTCGCGCAGCGCGGTCAGGTTCCCGGGCCGGAAGTAGTTCGACAGCGCGGCATCCACCTTGTCGGGCGCGTAGATGTTGCCGTGCGCCATGCGGCGGCGCAGCGCCTGGGGCGACATGTCGACCAACTCGATCTGGTCGGCCCGGCGCACCACCTCGTCCGGGACGGTCTCGCGCTGGCGCACCCCCGTGATCGACTCCACCACGTCCCCCAGCGACTCCAGGTGCTGGATGTTGACGGTGGAGACGACGTCGATGCCCGCCCGCAGCAGCTCCTCGACGTCCTGCCAGCGCTTCTCGTTCCGGCAGCCGGGGACGTTGGTGTGGGCGAGCTCGTCGACGAGCGCGACGGCGGGGCGGCGCGCCAGCACCGCGTCCACGTCCATCTCGCTGAAGACGGACCCCCGGTACTCCACCTCCCGGCGGGGCACCTCCTCGAGCCCGTGCATCATCACCTGGGTGCGCCGGCGGCCGTGGTGCTCCACGAAGCCGACCACGAGGTCCGTGCCCCGCTCGACCCGGCGGTGCCCCTCGGAGAGCATCGCGTAGGTCTTGCCGACACCCGGTGCCGCACCGAGGTAGATCCGCAACTTTCCGCGTCCCATGCCCCTATTTTCCCTGTTCGGACGGCGCCTGAGCGCTCGGCGAGCTTCCGGCGGGCGATACCCGTCGAGCAAACCCCGCCCCCGGCCGGACCGGCCGTCCCTTGACGCCTCCCTTACGGCCGGCGGCGCCCTCTTGACGCGTCTCTGACGCGCGGCGCCGCCCGAACACCTCGGGGCAAAGCCCGAACGCCTCGGGGCAAACCCCGGGAAAAAGCCGGTGGGCCGTACTCCGCAGAGAAGAGTACGGCCCACCGGTAGACGCTCACATCGGGCCGGGCCTTACGCCGTCGGCTCAGCCGGACGCGAGCGAGCAGCCCGCCAAGGCGTCAAGACCGGAGGGGGCGGTCGAGCCCTGGCGGGAGATCGAGAGTTCGATGCGGTCGATCGTCGAGGCGCGCTTGTCCTTCAGCGGGCCGAGGATCGCGTTCTGTACGAAGTTGGGGCCGCCCTCGCCCGCGGAGGAGGCCAGCCGCTTGTTGGCCTCGTCGAGCTGGGTCTGGAGCAGCGCGATATTGCGGTCCACCTCGGCCTGGGCGGCGGCCGGTACGTCGCCGATCCCGGAGGCGACATCGGGGCAGCTGATGGTCTGGCCGGAGCCTGCGCCGGCCCCGCCGCCCTGCTCCGCTCCCCCGCCCTGCTCTTCCGCGGGCTGGGAAGCGGCGGCGGTCGGGCTCGCGGCGCCGCCCGCCTCGCCGCCCGCGCCGGTGTCGGAGCCCGCTCCCGCCCCGCCGTCCGACAGCGTGCACTCGGCGAGCGCGTCCAGCCCCGCCGGCTTCTCGGCGTGCCGTCCTATGGAGATCGCGATGCGGTCCAGGGTGGACTTCCGCTTGTCCGCCAGCGGCCCGAGGATGGCGTTCTGCACGAAGTTGGGGCCGCCCTCGCCCTGGCTGGTGCTGAGCCGCTTGTTGGCCTCCGCCAGCTGGGTGTCCAGCAGGGCGAGGTTGCGGTCCACCTCGGCCCGGGCCTCCGCCGGGATCTCCGGGAGGGAACCGGCGACGGCGGGGCAGCTGATGGCCGAGGCCGCCTTGGTCGACGCGCCGGCGTCGCCACTGCCGTCCTGACCGGCCATGGCGGCTCCCACCGCGACGGCCGCACAGGTGATACCGCCGATCGCCCCGGAGAGGAGGATTCTCCGGCGGTGGAGTAACGGAAGGCCACGCGACATCTGATCACTCACCTCGTTGAGGTCGGACAGGGGGTGTTCTCGCGACGCGCCTTCTCCCCCTCGGAGCGTCACAAGGTCTCGCGCCCATGAGTACGGCCGGTGCGGCGGGTGTGTTCAACGGGTTCCGGGAAAACCCCGAAAACCCGAAGGGAGGGCTCCGGAACATGCCGAAGGGGCCCGGGGGCCCTGCCCCGGGCCCCTTCCGGGCCTTGGTGCTCTGCCGTACGCGAGCTGCCGTGTACGAGCTCTCGTGCGCGAGGGCGGCTCAGCGCACCTCGGAGATCTCCGGGCCGCGCTGGAGCCGGTCGGCGCCGCCCGCGAACCGCGAGCCCTGTGCCTCGTCCTGCTGTACCCCGTCGGGCACCATCTGGGCGTCGTCCGGCAGCTTGAGGACGATCGGGTCGCGCGGGGCCATCGGGCCCTCGCCGCGCACCACGACCGTGTCCCGGAAGATCGCTTCCAGGAGGCTGCCGGTCTCGGGCTGCACCGCGCCCTGCCCGGAGATCACACCGCGCAGGAACCAGCGGGGCCCGTCCACGCCGACGAAGCGGACCACCTGCACACCGTTCTTGCCGTCCGGGAGCTGCACCGGCACCTGGGCGCGCAGCTCCCAGCCGAGCGGGCCCTCGACCTCGTCCACGATCCCGCCCTGCTGGGTGATGCCGGTGGCGATCTCGTCGCGCACCTCGCCCCAGATGCCTTCCTTCTTGGGCGCGGCGAACCCCTGGAGCTGCACGGCGCTGTCCCGCAGCACCACGGTCGCGGCGACGATCGCGTCCCCCGCGACCTCCACCCGCAGCTCCATGCCCTCCACGCCGGGCACGAACAGACCACCGAGGTCCACCCGGCCCTCGCCGGGCTCGCGCACCTCGGACACGTCCCAGGGGCCCTCGGGGCGCGGGGCCGGCGGCAGGCTCACCCGCCCGCTCTCCACGGGTGCGGCGGTGTCCTCAGCGCCCTCCGCGTCCTCCGCGTCCTCGGCCAACTCGTCGGAGGTCACGTCGAGCGACTCGACGTCCTCCTTGCTGCGCTTGCGGCGACGTCCGAACACGTCATCGTCCTTCCCGGTCGGAACCGACCGAAGCGTATCCATTCCCACCCGTTGTGCCGTCCACGGCGGCATGACCGCCGGTGGACCCGAAGCCCCCTTCGGCCCGCGCCGACCCGGGAAGCTCCGCCACCTCCTGGAAGCGCACCTTCTCGACCTGCTGGACGACCAATTGGGCGATCCGGTCGAAGCGCTCGAACCGCACGCTCTCGCGCGGGTCCAGATTGACCACGATCACCTTGATCTCTCCACGGTACCCGGCATCGATGGTCCCCGGGGCATTCACCATGGCGACGCCGCAGCGCGCGGCGAGTCCGGACCGTGGATGCACGAAGGCGGCATACCCGTCCGGGAGCGCGATAGACACTCCGGTGGGCAGAACCGCGCGCTCCCCGGGGGCCAGCTCGGCGGGCTCGGTGGTGACCAGGTCGGCCCCGGCGTCGCCGGGGTGGGCGTAGCCCGGGATCGGCACCTCGGGGTCCACCCTGCGGATCAGCACGTCGACGGGGAGCGGGCTCATGGGTTCACCTCGAAAGCGCGCGCGACCTTCACCTGATCCGGATCGGCGAGCGCCGCGTCGATCTCCTCCGCCCGGCCGTTCTCGATGAAGTGGTCGACCCGCACCTCTATGAAGAGGGCCTGCGCCCGCACCGCGACGGGGCCGTCGGGGGCGTCGATCCGGCCCGTGGCCGAGCAGTAGATCTTGCGGCCGTGCACGGCGTTCACCCGTGCCTCCAGGTGGAGCCCGGCGCCGACCGGCACGGGCCGTACGAAGTCCGTCTCCAGCCGCCCGGTCACCGCGATCACCCGCTGGAGCCAGTTGAGCGACCCGAGCGTCTCGTCCAGCGCCGCGGCCAGCACCCCGCCGTGGGCCAGGCCCGGCGCGCCCTGATGGCCGCCGCGCACGGTGAACTCGGCGGTGACGCTCACGCCCTCGCCCGCCCGTGTGGTCAGCCCCAGGCCCCGCGCCTGGTCGCCGCAGCCGAAGCACTGGTCGTAGTGCGCGCCGAGGGCCTCCCCGGGCGCGGGCGCGTCGGGGTGGCGCACGGGGGCCTTGGAGTCCTCCGGCGGCGTCAGCCCTGTCGTTCGTCCACTCACAACGGCTGACCTTACCCGCGAGAACTGTCCGGGTCGGCGGCCGTGCCAAGCTGATACGCATGCAGCCTTACGAAGAACGCCTCAGCGCGCCCCGTTCCTGGTGGTTCATCGCCGTCCTGATGGGAGTCTCAGTGGGGTTGATCATGCTGCCGTTCGGCACCCTGCCGATGCTCGGCGGGCTGATCGGCGGGGCGGCACTGGCCTGTGTGGCGGTGAGTTCGTACGGCTCGGCGCGGGTGCGCGTGGTGGCTGACTCGCTGGTGGCCGGCGAGGCGAAGATCCCGGTGTCGGCGCTGGGGACGCCCCAGGTGCTGGACGCCGCGGAGGCGGCCGCCTGGCGGACCTACAAGGCCGATCCGCGGGCGTTCATGCTGCTGCGCAGCTACATCCCGACCGCGCTGCGGGTGGATGTCACCGATCCGGAGGACCCAACACCGTATGTGTATGTGTCCACACGGAATCCGGAGGCGCTCGCCGCCGCGCTCACGGCCGTGCGCTCGGCGTGACAGGGGCGCGCGAGGAGCTCATTTCTCCAGGGCTACGGGGAGGTCCCAGGGGATCTGCTTGGCCCGCAGATCCTTGCGGACCTTGCGCGCGAGCTTCTTGGTGTCGCGCCGGTTCATCGCGGCTCCCACGGCCGCGCCGACCATGAAGGGCGCCAGGGACGGCATGTTCCGGAAGCTGCGTCTGAGGACCTGCTGCCGCAGCTCGCGCTTCATCTGGACGCCGAGAGCCGCGTTGACGGTCGCCGGCTGGGCGACGTCGATACCGCGCTCCTCGGCCCAGGCGCCGAGGTAGGCGACGGCGCGCTGGCGCGTGGAGCCGGGCGCACGCACCCCGTAGACCTCGTGCAGCTCGGCGATCAGCTTGAACTCTATGGAGGCCACGCCGACGATCTCGGCGGCCAGCTCGGTGGGCATGGCGGGCGGGGCCGGCAGCATCGCCGCGGCACCGACGCCCGCGCCCACTGTGGCGGTGCCGCCCGCGGCACCGGCCACCAGCTTGTCCGCGAGCTCTTCGGGGCCCAGCCCCGGGAACTGCTTGCGCAGCGTCGCGAGATCGCGGACAGCGATGCGTGGAGCATTCGCGATGATCCGGTCGGCGACCGCGTAGACCCCCGCTCTCGCGCGCTCACCGCCTCGTCGCACCCCACGGCCGACAGCGGTCGCGAGCGAGGCCATCCGGCCTCGCCCGGTCTCGTTCATGTCGTCGTGTTCCGCCTCCACGCCGACCCCGCGGCTCAGGCCGCGCAGTCGCGGCAGATCGGCTGGCCGTTCTTGGTCTCGGCGGCCAGCTGGCTGCGGTGGTGCACGAGGAAGCAGCTCATGCAGGTGAACTCGTCGGCCTGGCGGGGCAGGACCCGGACGGACAACTCCTCGTTGGAGAGGTCCGCACCGGGCAGCTCCAGGCCCTCGGCCTGCTCGAACTCATCCACGTCGACGGTGGACGCGGACTTGTCGTTCCGCCGGGCCTTCAGTTCCTCGATGCTGTCCTCGTTGACGTCATCGTCGGTCTTGCGTGGGGTGTCGTAATCCGTTGCCATGTCGCTCTCCCCCTCTGGGTGTCTGTGGTGTCTCCAGCGCACGTAACGCGTGAGAGGCCGGACTTGTGCCCGACCCGAGGCGGAGATTTTGCCTCACATCAAGGTCTGTTACTCAATCGACACCCAACCGCACCCCTGAAGAGGTGATCGGGTTGGATGGCCATCGGGACCGTACACGGTCCGAATGTCGCACTCACATGCGCCATGACGTGTACTTCCCGTGATCACGGCCCCTGAAAACCCGGATTTTCCCGGCTTTCCGTCAACCGTGACGATCACACAGAGTATATGGCCGGAAAATCGCCCATGTGATCGATCACACAGCCTACCTCGGGTGGGCGGATCCCGAAAATTCCGCCCAAAGCGAACACATCCCCGCGGGTCCCCGGCCGCGCGCTCTCCGGCGTCACACCGGCAGCACCACCCGTATCACCAGGCCACCTCCTTCGCGCGGCTCCGCCGCGATGCGGCCGCCGTGGGCGCGCGCCACGGAGCGCGCGATCGACAGCCCGAGGCCGACGCCCTTGTCGCTGCCGGTGCGCTCCGTACGGAGCCTGCGGAAGGGCTCGAAGATGTTGTCCATCTCGTAGGCGGGGATCACCGGGCCGGTGTTCGCGACCACCAGCACGGCCTGGCCCTGCCGGCTCTCGGTGGTGACCTCCACCCAGCCGTCCTGGGCCACGTTGTACCGCACCGCGTTCTGGACCAGATTCAGCGCGATCCGCTCCAGCAGCACCCCGTTGCCCTGGACCACCGCGGGGGCGCGCTGCCCGCGCAGCTCCACGCCCTTGTCCTCCGCCTCCGCCCGCACCTGCTCCAGCGCCTGGGAGGCCACCTCTGCGAGGTCCACCGGCTTGCGGTCGACGATCTCGTTGTCGCTGCGGGCCAGCAGCAGCAGGCCCTCCACCAGCTGCTCGCTGCGCTCGTTGGTGGCCAGCAGGGTCTTGCCCAGCTGGGTCAGCTCGGGGGACGCCTGGGGGTCCGAGAGCTGCACCTCCAGCAGGGTGCGGTTGATCGCCAGCGGGGTGCGCAGCTCGTGCGAGGCGTTGGCGACGAACCGCTGCTGGGCGGTGAACGCCCGGTCCAGGCGCGCCAGCATCTCGTCGAAGGTGTCGGCGAGCTCCTTGAGCTCGTCGTCCGGGCCGTCCAGCTCGATCCGGCGGGACAGGTCCGAGCCCGCCACCTGGCGCGCGGTCCGGGTGATCCGGCCGAGCGGCGAGAGCACCCGCCCGGCCATCGCGTAGCCGAAGGCGAAGGCGATCACGGACAGGCCCAGGAGGGCTATCAGGGAGCGGCGGAGCAGCCCGTCGAGGGCCAACTGGCGCTGCTCCTTCATACATGTGTTCAGGACCGCGTTGAACTGGTCGGGGCTGCTCTGGCCGATGATCTCGGGGCAGGTGTTGTTGGTCGGCTGGACGCTGCCGCCGACCAGCTTGAACGGCAGCTCGTTGCCGACGTGCAGGGCCTGGGCGGCCAGCAGGTAGATGATCGTCAGCAGCACCACCCCGGCGATCAGGAACATCCCGCCGTACAGCAGGGTGAGCCGTATCCGGATCGTGGGGCGCAGCCAGGGGTTGGGGCGCGAGCCGGCCTGCGGGTCCCAGCTGGGCTTGGGCGGCACCGTCGGCGGCAGCGGGGTCGGAGTCGTCGCCATGCCTGATCAGATCCGGTAACCCGAGCCGGGGACAGTGACGATCACGGCGGGCTCGCCCAGCTTGCGGCGCAGGGTCATCACGGTCACCCGCACCACGTTGGTGAACGGGTCGGTGTTCTCGTCCCAGGCCTTCTCCAGCAGCTGCTCCGCGGAGACCACGGCGCCCTCGCTGCGCATGAGCACCTCCAGCACCGCGAACTCCTTCGGCGCCAGCTGGATCTCCTTGCCGTCCCGGAACACCTCGCGGCGGTTGGGGTCCAGCTTGATCCCGGCACGCTCCAGGACGGGCGGCAGGGCGACGGTCGTCCGGCGGCCGAGCGCCCGGACGCGCGCGATCAGTTCGCTGAAGGCGAAGGGCTTGGGCAGATAGTCGTCCGCGCCGATCTCCAGGCCCTCGACCCGGTCGCTGACGTCGCCGGAGGCGGTGAGCATCAGCACACGGGTGGGGATGCCGAGTTCGACGATCTTGCGGCAGACGTCGTCGCCGTGCACGAGGGGCAGGTCCCGGTCGAGGACGACGACGTCATAGTCGTTGACGGCGATCCGCTCCAGGGCGGCGGCTCCGTCATACACGACGTCGACGGCCATGGCCTCCCGGCGTAGTCCGGTGGCCACCGCATCGGCGAGCAGCTGCTCGTCCTCGACGACGAGTACGCGCACGTCGTTGGTCCTTCCATGATTGCCGCAGTGGGCGGGGTGATCTCGCCGAACTCGATGAGTGTTCGGCGCCTCCATCCTGCCTCGAAGTCTCATAAACCGGCGGTAAGAGGGTCGCCGCGGGATCCCGAGTGCGGATCATGGCCGCGGCGGACGGGTCCGCGGCGGCCGGAACGCCGAATTCAGATTCTTTCGGGTCCGGAGGTTTCCCCCGAAGACGGGGTGGGGAGGACGACTGCACACCCGCGATCACGCCCTGTCCCCGGCATATCTGGCTGGCATTGCCGTCGGCAGGGGCCACTCACGTGATCAACCCGCTGTCGGCACACCCCCGTGCCACCGACCCACGACGAGGGGGCGCAACATGGACGCGTTCACCGCAGGCATTCTGCAGCGCATAGAGAACACCAAGTCCGATCTCATTCGCGCCCGTGAGACGGGCGACGACTTTCTTGTGGACGTGGAGCAGTCGGAGCTGGAAGACCTCCGTCGCCTCGCCGCCGAGCACGGCGTCGAAGTAAGCGCCTCGTTCGCTTGATCCCTTGTGGATTCCGGACCCGATCCAGATCCGGATTCCATGTGACCGTGTGACCGATTCCCATTCACCGCCGGATGGTGATCCAGAAAACCTCCGGTAACCACGCCGAAGCGCCCCGGTGTCCTCGTGACTCCGGGGCGCTTCCGTGTGTGTGGAGGGGGCCGGGGGCGGGATCAGTCGTGCCAGGCGCCCAGGTCGTCCAGAAGCCCCCGCAGCGGCTCGAAGAGGCCGGGGGCGGCGGCGATGGTCAGCTCGGTGGAGGCCGGGACGCCCGGCCGCCCTCCGGTGAGCGCGCCCGCCTCGCGCGCTATGAGCGCACCGGCCGCGAAGTCCCAGGGGTTGAGCCCGCGCTCGTAGTAGCCGTTGAGCCGACCGCAGGCCACATCGCACAGATCGATGGCGGCCGATCCACCACGCCGGATGTCCCGCACCCGCGGCAGCACCCCGCCCAGGACCCTGGCCTGCCCGATGCGGCGCTCGCGCACATACCCGAAGCCGGTGCCGATCAGCGATTCCTCGAGCGGCGCCGCGGGGCGGCAGTGCACCTGCTCCCCGTTCCGCCAGGCGCCCTGGCCCAGGACCGCGTGGAAGGTCTCGCCGCGCACCGGGGCGATCACCACCCCGGCGACCGTCTCGCCGTCCTTCTCGGCGGCGATGCTGACCGCCCACGACGGCAGGCCGTAGAGATAGTTCACGGTGCCGTCGAGCGGGTCGATCACCCAGCGCACCCCACTGCTGCCCTCGCTGCTGGAGCCCTCCTCCCCCAGCACTCCGTCCTGCGGGCGGCGGCGCGCGAGGAGGTCGGTGATCAGCTTCTCGGCGGCGATGTCCATCTCGGTGACGACGTCGATCGGGCTGGTCTTGGTGGCCGCCACCCCGAGGTCGGCCGGGCGGCCGTCGCGCAGCAGGTCCCCCGCGCCGCGGGCGGCCTCCAGCGCCGTCTCGAGGAGTTCGGTCATGAGCGGGTCGGTCATCGTGCTCCTTAGCGGATTGCCCGGAGGGGCGAGCGGCGGTGGCGGGCCGGGGCGGTGGGCGCGGTCGGCCGGGGCCCGGGGCGTGCGGGCGTGCGCGGTCAGTCGGCGCCCGCCGGTCGGAGCCCGGGGCGTGCGGGCGTGCGCGGTCAGTCGGCGCCCGCCGGTCGGAGCCCGGGGCGTGCGGGCGTGCGCGGTCAGTCGGCGCCCGCGGCGGCGGGGCGCGGCGACCGGGCCGGGCAGCAGCCCACCGGGCACACGTCATGGCTCGGGCCGAGGGCGCCCAGGGCGCAGCGCTCCGGGGCGGCTGCCGCCCGGCCCTCGGCGAAGCGCTCGGTGGCCGCGCGCTCCAGCACCAGATCGCGCACGCACGCGGCGAACCGCGGGTCGGCGCCGACGGTCGAGGCGCGGGAGACCGGCAGGCCGAGCTCGGCGGCCTTGGCCGTGGCCTCGGTGTCGAGGTCGTACTTGACCTCCATGTGGTCCGAGACGAAGCCGATCGGGACCATGACGACGGCGGGCGCGCCCTCGCCGTGCAGCTCCTCGAGGTGATCGCAGATGTCCGGCTCCAGCCAGGGGATGTGCGGGGCGCCGCTGCGCGACTGGTAGACCAGCCGCCAGGGGCGCTCGACGCCGGTCTCCTCGCGCACCGCGTCCGCGATCAGCCGGGCGACATCGAGATGCTGGGCGACGTACGCGCCGCCCTCCCCGTCCCCGGTGTGCGCCTCCACCGGGCCCGAGGTGTCGGCGGCGGCGGTCGGGATGGAGTGGGTGGTGAACGCGAGGTGGGCCCCGGCCCGCCGGTCCTCGGGCAGCTCCGCGAGGGCGGCCAGCGTGGTGTCCACCATGGGCCGCACGAAGCCGGGGTGGTTGAAGTAGTGCCGGAGCTTGTCGACGCGCGGCAGCGGCAGGCCCTCGCCCTCCAGGGCGGCCAGGGCGTCCGCGAGGTTCTCGCGGTACTGCCGGCAGCCCGAGTACGAGGCGTAGGCGCTGGTGGCCAGCACCAGGATCCGGCGGTGGCCGTCGGCGGCCATCTCGCGCAGGGTGTCGGTCAGATACGGCGCCCAGTTGCGATTGCCCCAGTAGACCGGCAGGTCCAGGCCGTGCTCGGCGAAGTCCTTGCGCAGCGCGTGCAGCAGCTCGCGGTTCTGCGCGTTGATCGGGCTGACCCCGCCGAAGAGGAAGTAGTGCCGGCCGACCTCCTTCAGCCGCTCGCGGGGGATGCCCCGCCCGCGTGTGACGTTCTCCAGGAACGGCACGACGTCATCGGGGCCCTCCGGACCGCCGAAGGAGAGCAACAGCAGTGCGTCATAGGGGTCGGCGGCAGGCTGTACTGACTGATCCGGCATGCTCCCGATCCTGCCACCCGCCGCTGACGGGCGGGAAACGGCCCTGCGCGAACCGGGGGCGGCCCGTAATCTGTATCAGCGCTCGACGATCCTTACCCTGCTCACGGCGGAGTCTGCCTTGCCCAGTGCCAGCCCCTACCGCGCGATCTTCGCCGCCCCCGGCGCCAAGGAGTTCTCCGCGGCCGGCTTCCTCGGGCGGATGCCGCTGTCCATGGCGGGCATCGGCGTGGTCACCATGGTCTCCGAACTCACCGGCCGGTACGGGCTCGCGGGCGCCCTGTCGGCCACGCTGGCGCTCTCCGCCGCCGTCATCGGACCGCAGATCTCCCGGCTGGTCGACCGGCACGGCCAGCGCCGGGTGCTGCGCCCCGCGACCCTCGTGGCGCTCACCGCCGTCTGCGGGCTGCTGCTGAGCGCGCACCGGGGCTGGCCGGACTGGACGCTGTTCGTCTTCGCCGCCGCGTCCGGCTGTGTGCCCAGTGTGGGCTCCATGGTGCGGGCCCGCTGGGCGGCGATCTACGAGGACTCCCCGCGCGAGCTGCACGCCGCGTACGCGTGGGAGTCCATCGTCGACGAGATCTGCTTCATCGTCGGGCCGGTCATCTCGATCGGGCTGTCCACCTCCTGGTTCCCCGAGGCGGGCCCGCTGCTGGCGGCCTGCTTCCTGGCGGCCGGGGTCTTCTCGCTGACCGCCCAGCGGGCCACCGAGCCCGTACCGCATCCGCGCGGGCACCACACCGGCGGTTCGGCGCTGCGCTCGCGCGGGCTCCAGGTGCTGGTGGCCACCTTCATGGCGACCGGCGCGATCTTCGGGGCGATCGACGTGGTGACGGTGGCCTTCGCCGAGGACGAGGGCCACAAGGGCGCGGCCAGTCTGGTCCTGGCGGTGTACGCGGCGGGCTCCTGCCTCGCAGGCGCGGTCTTCGGGGTGCTGCGGCTGAGCGGTCCGGTGTCCCGTCGTTGGTTGTGGGGTATTTGTGCGATCGCCGTGAGTATGATCCCGCTCCAACTGGTCGGGAACCTGCCGTTCCTGGCCGTGGCGCTCTTCGTCGCGGGCCTGGCCATCGCACCCACGATGGTCACCACCATGGCCCTTGTCGAACGGCACGTACCACGCGCGCATCTGACCGAGGGGATGACCTGGGTGAGCACCGGGCTCGCGGTCGGGGTGGCGCTCGGCTCGTCGGCCGCCGGATGGGTGGTGGACGCGGCCGGCGCCCGGGCGGGGTACGCGGTGCCGGCCGTGGCCGGGGCGCTCGCGGCCGCGGTGGCGTTCCTCGGGTACCGCCGGCTCCGGCCGGCGCCACAGCGGGAGGGGTCGGGTGCGGATGGCCGTCAGGACCGTGAAGACCGTACGGAGCAGCGTGTGGCGTAACTGGGCGGGGAACGTGATGGCCCGCCCGGCGCGGATCGTCGCCCCGTCGTCCACGCAGGAGCTGGCAGAGATGGTGCGCCGGGCGACGGCGGAGGGGCTGAAGGTGAAGGCGGTGGGCACCGGGCACTCCTTCACCACCGCGGCCGCCACCGACGGGCTGCTGATACGCCCCGACCGGATGGCGGGGGTGCGCGGGCTGGACCGCGAGGCGGGAACCGTGACCGTCGCCGCCGGCACACCGCTGCGGCAGCTCAACGAGACGCTGTCGGCCCATGGGCTGTCGCTGGTCAATATGGGCGACATCATGGAGCAGACGGTGGCCGGGGCGACCTCCACGGGCACTCATGGCACCGGCCGGGACAGCGCCTCGATCGCCGCCCAGATCAAGGGTCTGGAGCTGGTGACGGCGGACGGTTCGGTGCTGCGCTGTTCGGCGGAGGAGAACCCGGAGATCTTCGCGGCGGCCCGGATCGGGCTCGGCGCGCTCGGCGTGGTCAGCGAGATCACCTTCGGGGTGGAACCGGAGTTCCTGCTCTCGGCGCGCGAAGAGCCCATGCCCTTCGACCGCGTGATGGCCGATTTCGAACAGCTCGTGGCCGAGAACGAGCACTTCGAGTTCTACTGGTTCCCGCACACCGGCAACTGCAACACCAAGCGCAACAACCGCAGCACCGGCCCCGCAGCACCGGTGGGCCGGGTCAGCGGCTGGGTGGACGACGAACTGCTGTCCAACGGCATCTTCCAGGTGGCCTGTTCGGTGGGCCGGGCGGTCCCCGCCACCATCCCCGGAATCGCCAAAATCTCCAGCCGTGCCCTGTCCGCCCGGACCTACACGGACATCCCTTACAAAGTCTTCACCTCTCCGCGCCGGGTGCGGTTCCTGGAGATGGAGTACGCCGTGCCGCGCGAGGCCGCGGTCACCGTGCTGCGCGAGCTCAAGGCGACCGTCGAGCGGTCAGGACTGCGGGTCAGCTTCCCGGTGGAGGTGCGCACCGCGCCCGCCGACGACATCCCGCTGTCCACCGCCTCCGGGCGCGAGACCGCGTACATCGCCGTCCATCTGTACCGGGGCACTCCGCACCGGGCGTACTTCACGGCGGCCGAGCAGATCATGATCGCGCACGGCGGCCGTCCGCACTGGGGCAAGCTGCACAGCCGCGACGCCGCCTATCTGGCCGGGGTCTATCCCCGGTTCGGCGAGTTCGCGGCGGTGCGCGACCGGCTGGATCCGGACCGGCTGTTCACCAACGACTATCTGCGGCGGGTGCTCGGCGACTGACGCCTCACGGCGCGTCGGCCGACTGACGCCTCACGGCGCGTCGGCCGACTGACGCCTCACGGCCCGTCGGCCGACTGACGGGTCACGGCGCGTCGGTGGCGCCGGGCGTGGTGGGCGCGGGCTCGCCGGAAGCGTCCGTTCCGCCCTCCGTGGCACCGCCGGACGGGGTCCGGGAGAGGCCCGGGGTGGCGGGCGCGGAGGTGCCGGGCGCGGTCGCGCCGCCGGTGCCGCCGTTCTGGCCGGAGCCTTTGCCGGAGCCCTTGCCGGAGCCGGACGCTCCGGACGCGTCGGACGTCGGCGCGGTCGAGGCGTCGGCCGCGCCGCCCCCGCGGGAGGTGTCCGGGGACGGCGCCTCGTCGCCGCCCCGGGAGGAGCCGGGGCTCCGCGACGGGGCGGTCGGGTCCCGGCGCGAGGGGCCGGGGGTGGACTTCGACCCCGAGGAGCCGCTCACGCTGTCGCTGACGGTGGTTCCGCTCCGGTTCTCCCCCCAGACGTTGGACACCGGGCCGCCGGAGAACATCTCGATCCCCGTGATCACGCTCATGGCGGCGACGAAGACGGCGGCCGCCCCGACGGCGTGGCGCCGCCGGACCCGCAGCCGGGCGCCGTGCGTGGTCGGCTCGCCGTACTCACCGGCGGCCGGGGTCCGCGGCGGCGCGACCGGCTCGGCGGGCTCAGCAGACTCGGCGGGCGCGGCGGGCGCGGCGGGCGCGGCGGGCGCGACCGGCTCGGCGGACTCAGCGGGCGCGACCGGCTCGGCCGGACCGGCGGGACCGCCGTACCGCCGGCGCCCGGTCGGCCGCGTCTGGACCCGCACCTCCTTGATCTGCTCACCGGTGCGCCGGAACAGATGCTGGAAGACGGTGCCGCCCGCGGTCGCCACCACGCTCACCACACCGGCGCCCAGGATCGTCCCGTAGACGCCCAGTTTGGACGCGAGCACCGCGGCTGCGACGGCCGCCAGCGCGCTGCCGGCCACCTGGGCCACGCTCAGCTCGATCCGCCTGCTCTTGTGTTGTCCGTCGCTGTCGGCCTTGCCGTGCATCTCCCGCCTCGCTTGGACATTCGTTCCAGCCTGCAGGGAGAAGTGACCGATAAACGAAGCAGATCGTTCCGATTCTGTCGTTTCTGTGAAACTTGCCACCCAAATTGGGCCTCACTTCGAAGGATTCAGGCTGCCATCCCCCTCCCGGCCATGAACTCGGCTGGCGTGCCGCTCTACCTGAGCGGCCCGAATGGAGTACTGTGGCGAGCCCTGGCCCCGCTTTCCCGTCCGGCCGCCCGGACCCAACGGGAGGGGGCAGAGGGCGGCAATCAACCGGCCCGGGCAACTCGGCAAAGTTGTGGCAGGCTGCACCCGGGCAGGCCACACTCGTCTAGCGGGAGAGCAGCGACGCAACCGTGACGTCGGCAGGCACCACCCGGGAGGTCCCCATGCCCGAACTGCGTGTCGTGGCCGTCAGCAACGACGGCACACGGCTGGTGCTCAAGGCTGCGGACAGCACGGAGTACACACTTCCCATCGACGAGCGACTGCGCGCCGCGGTGCGCAACGACCGCGCTCGGCTCGGCCAGATCGAGATCGAGGTCGAGAGCCATCTGCGGCCCCGTGACATCCAGGCCCGTATACGTGCCGGCGCCACCGCCGAAGAGGTCGCGCAGATGGCGGGCATCCCCGTCGACCGCGTGCGGCGCTTCGAGGGCCCGGTGCTCGCGGAGCGCGCCTTCATGGCCGAGCGCGCCCGTAAGACTCCCGTGCGCCGCCCCGGCGAGAACACCGGACCGCAGCTCGGCGAGGCCGTCGCGGAGCGGCTGTTGCTGCGCGGCGCCGAGAAGGACACCACACAGTGGGACTCCTGGCGGCGCGACGACGGCACCTGGGAGGTGCTGCTGGTCTACCGGGTCGCCGGTGAGCCGCACTCGGCGAGCTGGACCTACGACCCGCCCCGGCGGCTGGTCCAGGCGGTGGACGACGAGGCGCGGGCGCTGATCGGCGAGGCCGACGACACGCCCGAGCCCAGCTTCCCGTTCGTGCCGCGGATCGCCCGGCTGCCGCGCGACCGGGACAGGGACCGCGATCGCGACAGGGACCGGGACCGGGACCGGACGTCACCCGAGCGCCTCGGCGACGACGACGCCCCGGCACCCGCGTCCGCGTCCGTGTCGCTGGACGACGGTCTCGGCGAGCGGGACTCGCTCACCAGCCTGCTGGAGGCCGTGCCCAACTTCCGGGGCGACATGGTCGTGCCCGAGGCGCCGGTCGCGTCGGCGGCCCCGCCGCCGGACGAGCCCACCGAGGAGCCGGAGGCCGTCGAGCCGCCCGCCTCCGCGGCGAGCGCGGGTTCGGCGTACGCGGATGTGCTGATGCCGCGCTCGGTGGCGGGCCACCGCGACCGGCTGACCGGTACGACGGACCGCCAGGCGGAGGCGGACGGCGTCCGCCCGGGCCGCCGGGCCGCGGTGCCGAGTTGGGACGAGATCGTCTTCGGCACCCGCCGCAAGAAGCAGGAGTAGCGGCTGCCGCCGCGCCGACGGGCCCTGCCACCGCACGCCGGTGGCAGGGCCCGTCGGTGTGGTCAGCCCCGCTCGGGGCCGGTGGCCACCGGGCGGGCGCCGTCCGAGGACCATTCGCTCCAGGAGCCGACGTACAGGGCCGCCGGAACGCCCGCGACCGCCAGCGCCAGCACCTGGTGCGCGGCCGAGACCCCGGAGCCGCAGTACACCCCGACCTCGGCGTCCCCGGTGGCGCCCAGGGCCGCGAACCGCTCGGCCAGCCGCTCGGCGGGCAGGAAGTGGCCGTCGTCCGTGACGTTCTCCGCCGTGGGGGCGGAGACCGCGCCCGGGATATGGCCGCCGACGGGGTCGATGGGCTCGACCTCCCCCCGGTAGCGCTCGCCCGCACGCGCGTCCAACAGCACCCCGCGCCGCGCGAGCGCCGCCGCGTCGTCCGCCTCCAGCAACGGCAGCGCCCCGGGGCGCGGGACGAAGTCGCCCTCGGGCGCGTCCGGCACCTCGGTGGTCAGCGAGCCGCCGGCCGCCGTCCAGGCGGGCAGACCTCCGTCGAGCACCCGGACGGACGGATGCCCCGCCCAGCGCAGCAGCCACCATGCGCGCGCCGCGGCCCACCCCTGTCCGCCGTCGTACGCCACCACGCGCCGGTCCTGGCTCACCCCGGCCCGGCGCATCGCCGCCGCGAACGCGGAAAGATCGGGCAGGGGGTGGCGGCCGGACTTTCCGGGCGGGCCCGCGAGCTCGGTGTCGAGGTCGACGTAGACGGCACCGGGCAGATGCCCCGCCTCGTATGCGGGGCGGCCGGGAGGCCCGCCGAGCTGCCAGCGCACATCGAGCAGGAGCGGAGGATGATCCTCCGCCAGCTCGCTCATGAGATCGGATGCGGTGATGATGGCATGCATAGGGATCATCCTTGCGTAGGTGTCTCTGCGTCGATTGGACCACCCGGTCACCCGGTGTACGTCCGGGTGACACCAGAGCGCAATGAAGCCGAAACGGATGTGCGGTAATAATTCGGGCATTCTGCTTCGAGGCACGGCGAATTGCCGCTCCGCCAGGGCGCTATGTGCGACAGGTGGTGCAAACATCTGTCGGGCCCCCCGCATCAGCACCTCCGCACGACCGCCCCGCGCCGCCGACCGGCCCGGGGCCGTACGTCCACCACGATGGTCCGAGGAGAGAATGACGTATGACCGAGGCAGCGACTCGGCGCACACCGGGCACGCCCTGCTGGACGAGTCTGATGGTGCACAGCCTTGCCGCGACACAGGACTTCTACCACTCCCTGTTCGGCTGGGAGTTCACGCCGGGCCCCCAGCAGCTCGGCGCGTATGTCCGCGCGGTCCAGGGCGGCCGGCCGGTCGCCGGGTTGAGCGAGCTGCCTCCGGAACGCCATCTGCCCGTGGCCTGGATGACCTATCTGGCCTCCGACGACGCCGATGAGACCGCCGAGATGATCCGCGCGTGCGGCGGCACCGTGGCGGTGGGCCCGCTGGACGCCGACGAGGCCGGCCGCATGCTGATCGCCGCCGACCCCGAGGGCGCGGTGTTCGGGGTGTGGCAGGAGTGCACCTACGCGGCGGCGGAGCCCGGGGCGCCGGGCACTCCGGTCTGGCACGAGCTGCTGACCCGCGACGGCACCGGGGTGCTGAAGTTCTACAAGATGGTCTTCGGCTATCAGGCGGAGGCGGCGGCCCCGGAGGAGCCGGGCTGCCGCACCCTGTGGCTGGACGGCCGGCCGGTCTGCGCGATCCAGAGCGTGGGCGACGCCCTGCCGCGCGACCGGGGCCCGTACTGGATGACCCACTTCTCGGTGGACGATGTGGACGAGACGGTGCGCCGGGTGACCGCGCTGGGCGGTCAGGTGGTGCGGCCGCCGTCGCGGGGAGCGGCCGGCCATCGGGCCACGGTGCGGGACCCGGAGGGAGCCGCCTTCACCGTCGTGCGGCGCACGGAGGGATGAGCGGGAGGGCAGGGGGGCCATGAGCCGGGCGCCGGCCGGAGGGCCGGGCTCCGGGCCACGGGAGGACGCCGTCAGTCGACGGGCAGCACATCCGGCGACAGGGCGGCGGCGCGCGCCCGGGCGGCCGTCATCCGGCGCCGGTGGTGGCGCCGGCACAGCACCTCGTAACCGACCTCGCTCCCCGGCCGGTTGACGTCGCCCACGACCACCTGGGCGCCCTCGACGACCATCTGGCCGCCGATGGTACGGGCGTTGTGCGTCGCCCGGGCGCCGCACCAGCACAACGCCTCCACCTGCAGCACCTCCACCCGGTCGGCGAGCTCCACCAGGCGCTGGGAGCCGGGGAAGAGCTTGCTGCGGAAGTCGGTGGTGATGCCGAAGGCGAAGACGTCCACCTCCAGGTCGTCCACCACCCGGGCGAGTTGGTCGATCTGCGGCGGGGTCAGGAACTGCGCCTCGTCCGCGATGACGTAGTCGACCCGGCCCCCGGCGGTCAGCGCCTGGACCACATGGGTGTAGAAGTCGAGGTCGTCGGCGACCTCGATGGCCTCGGTGGCCAGCCCGAGCCGCGAGGAGAGCTTGCCCTCGCCCTCCCGGTCGTCCCGGGTGTAGATCATCCCCTGGAGCCCGCGCGCCGAGCGGTTGTGCTGGATCTGCAGAGCGAGGGTGCTCTTTCCGCAGTCCATCGTTCCGGAAAAGAACACCAGCTTGGGCATGAGGAGGCGGGGCCTTTCGTAGGGCGGGGGTGACCGGGGCGGCGTGAACGGGGGGCGCTCAGGAGCGTACTTCGAGGAGCGGCACCAGCTGCTCCAGGGGGGTCATCGAACCGTGCAGCCCGACCATGGCGGACTCCTTCGGCTCGGTGTGCGAGGCGACGATCGCGACGTCGTCGCGCGCGGCGGCCACGATATCGCCGATCCGCCGGTACACCCGGTCGTCGACGCCCTTACCGCCGCCATCGGCACCGCCGGGCCCGCCGAACCAGCCCGCCTCGATGGCCTCGTCACGGCCGGCCACCCACATCCGCTCCCCCAGCACCTCGCGCCAGACGGCCAGCACATCGCCCGCGGCGCCGGGAACGGCGTACACATGGCGGGCGCGGCCCTCGCCGCCGAGCAGCGAGACGCCCGCGCGCAGCTCCCAGTCCTCGTCGAAGTCGATGCGCGACTCCGGGTCGAAGGGGATGTCGATCATGCCGTGGTCGGCGGTGACATAGAGCGCCGAGCGGGGCGGCAGCCGCTCGGCGAGCCGCTGGGCGAGCCCGTCGACATAGCGGAGCTGATCGCGCCACTCCGGCGAGTCCACGCCGAAGCGGTGCCCCTTGCCGTCCACCTCGCTGTAGTACGTGTAGACGAGCGAGCGGCCCGCGGCGCCGAGCTGGTCGGCCGCGAGGTCCATCCGCTCCTCACCGGTGAGCCGCCCGTGAAAGGTGCCGCCGCTGAGCGCGACCTTGGTGAGCGGGGTCTCGGCGAAGGTGGGCGCGGAGACCTGGCAGGTGTGCACGCCCGCGGCGTCGGCGAGCTGGAAGACGGTCGGATACGGCTGCCAGGCGTGCGGCTCCGTCCAGGGCTGCCAGCGCAGCTGATTCATCAGCTGGCCGGTGTCCGGGTCCAGCACCGTGTAGCCGGGCAGGCCGTGGGCGCCGGGAGGCAGTCCGGTGCCGACCGAGGCGAGCGAGGTCGCGGTGGTGGACGGGAAGCCCGCGGTGAGCGGCTCCCCCGAACCGTTCAGCGAACTCGGCAGCAGCGAGGCCAGAAAGGGCGCCTCGTCGGGGTGGGCGCGCAGCAGCTCCCAGCCGAGGCCGTCCACCAGGAAGACGCAGACGCGGTCGGCGGGGGCCAGCACCAGATCGGAGGAGAGCCCCGGGACCTCCTGGCCGGCGGCCACGGCGGGCAGCAGATCGGCGAGCGAGCCGGTGCCGTACCGCGGCAGGGGCGCGGAGCGCGGGTCGAGCGGGGTGGGCTCGGGCCAGAAGGAGGCGGTGGAGGGCAGCGGGCCGGTGGCGGAGCCGGACATCAGCGGCCGGTGTCCGGGGTGGCCGCGGTGGCCTCGGAGAGCGCCTGGGCGAAGGCGAGGGTCTGACGGACGGTGTCGGGGCCGTCCCCGGCCTCGCTGACGCGCAGGCTGAGGTCGTCGGCGGTGGAGGAGCCGGTGTAGCCGTGGTCGGCCTCGCAGTTGGGGTCGCCGCAGGCGGCGGGCTCCAGGTCCAGGCGGCTGACGGCGCCCCAGCCGATGGTCAGCACGACCTCGCGGGGCAGCGTGCCCGGGGTGTACGACTCGGGGTTGGCGACGACGCGGCTGAGCACGACCGAGGAGATCCGCTGGAGCTTCACGGACTCGGTGGAGGTGGTGGCGTACGGCGACGGGGAGGTGCCGTCCGCGGCCTGCTCGTCGGTGTGGCTGACGATGAAGCGATTGTCCGTGAGGACCAGCACCGTCACATGGCGGCGGACCTCGTTGGCGTCGAAGGTGGTCTCCTGGTGGACCAGGTACGACGCGATGGGCTCGCCGCCCACGGCGGCCTCCACCGCCTCGGCCACGAGTGCCGGGTAATAGCCGCTGCGCTCGATCGCCGCGCGCAGCCCCTGGGTCGTCGTACCGGTCTTCGCCATGTGCACCATCCTACGGGGCGACGCCGACACGGGCGCCCGTGCCCGTGAAGGCTCGGACGACTCCCGCCAAGGTTCGGACGACCGCACACCAGGGTTCGGACGACTCGGCAGGCGGCTCAGTAGGCGGGCATGTGGCGGGGACCGAGGTCGGTGCGCGGGGGCGGCGGGGCTAGCCGCGCCGAGGCGCCGAGAACG
>NZ_JAAAYH010000123.1:0-21236 GCF_018035285.1 Streptomyces sp. MK37H
GACGCGGACGGTGTGGGCCGACGAGGCACCCGCGCCCTGCCGACCGACTCCGACCGGACCGGGTGGATCACGGTCCACGTGGACGAGGAGGACGCGGACGACGTCGGCCTCTCCCAACTCCCCGCCGCCTTCCGCGCGGACCCCTCCGCGATCCCCCTGGACGCGGAGCCCGTGTCCCACGACCACGCCTACACCCCCGAGGAGCCCCCCACCGACACCCGCGAGCGCCTTGGGGAAGAGGGCTGCGCCGGGCCGGGTCCCGCCCCGGCGCGCTCCACGGATGAGGGTGCCGCCCCTGATCCGGCGCGCGGTGACGGCGTTCCCGCCTCGTGCGCGCTCGGTGAGCCGTGCCTGGTGGGCGAGGTGCCGGGGGACGGCTCCGCCCCGGTCGGCGGTGGACGGACGGATACCGGACCGGTGGGTGAGGCGGGGGAGACGCGCCCCGCTCGACATGGAGGGGCGTCTGCTGAGGACACAGAGGCGGGCTCCGGGGAGGCTCCCCGGCGGCGTCCGCTCGCGGCGGAGTCGCGGCCCGCGGGGCGGGTGACGGTACGGATCGACGAGGCCGAGGACGATCCGTCGGGCGGTTGCGGTCCGCGCCCGGAGGGCCACCGTGGCGGTGCCCCGGCCGTGGCGGCCGATTCCCACCGTGACGGCGGTCAGGCCGGGAGGGAGGTCGCCACGGACACCGTCGACGTCCCTCACGCGGCCCCGACGGGTGACGGCCTGCGTTTGGACGGCCCGCGCGGCGCCCGGGCCGTCGCGGCCGAATCCCGGCCCCCCGGGGAGGTGTCGGCTCGGGTCGGGGACGGTGACGGCGGTCAGGCCGAGTCGGAGGGCGCCGCCGACGTCGCCCACGGCGGTCAGGCCGAGTCGGAGGGTGCCACTGACGTCGGCGCCGACAACGCCGACGTCACCCCCGACACCACCGACGCCGACGACTCCGACTGCTGGAGCGCCGAGCCCGGCGGTGAACCCGACCCCGACCGCGACCGTGTTCGCCACCCCCAGTCCGCCCCGCGGCCCCTCGCGGACGGGCCGCTCACCGCCGAGGAGTTGGACCGGAACGCCGAGGCGTTGCGGGAGCTGCTCGAGGAGAGTGTGGGCTCTGCCGAGCGGCAGTTGTTCGAGTTGCGGACCGCGGCCGCCGAGGACGCGCGGATCCTGGGGGCGCTCGGTGACGGGGGGCTGTTGCCGCCCAGTGCCGATGTGCTGGCGGCCGTCGAGTTCCTCGGGGAGCACGGCATCCCCGCGCTCCCCGGCTGGCGCTATCTCGCCCAGGCCGTGGACCCCGTCGACCACGCCGCCGTGCTCGCGGCCCGGCCCGAGCTGGTGGACGGTGTCGTCATCACCGACCCCGGCACCCACGCCCGCGCCCGTGAGGTGCTCGGTCAGGCGTCGCTGCTGCCGCGGTCCGCCGTGGCCGTCGGGACGTCGGCCGCGCTGCTCGCGCCCACGCCCGCGCCCGGTGCCGAGGACAGCGGGGTCTTCCTCGTGCCGCCGAACCCGGCGATGCACGACGAGCGCGCCGCCGACGACGAGCGGCGCGGGCTGCGCGCCCGTGCCACCGCGCGGGACGAGGAGATCAGGGCGCTCGCCGCCCGGCTGGCCGGGGACCGGGCGCTGTCCGCGCGGCTCGCCTCCTGGCGCACCGGCTGCCCGCCCGGGCGGCTCGCGGAGCTCGCGGCGGCGGCCGAGACCGCACGGGAGGCCGCCGAAACCGCGCAGAGCGACCTCGTGGAGGCGCGCACGGCACGCGCCGAGGCCGACGAGGCCGCCACCGAGGCCGCCCGCGTCCGGGACGAGCGCCAGGAGGCGGCGCAGCGGGCCCGCCGGGTGGCGGACGCGCTGGCCGGGCTGGCGTACCGGCTGCGGGAGCGCGCCACCTGGCAGACCCGGCTGCGCGAGCTGGCCGAGGAGGCCGTCGAGTACGAGGAGCGCGCCGCGGGCTGCGTGGACCGGGCCCGCGCCGCCGACGAGGACCGGCGCGCCGCCCAGCGCGCGGCCGACGACGCGCGCCGTACCGCCCGCGCCCTGCGCGCCGAGCGGGCGGAGATCGCGGGCGCCCCCGACGACCTCGGCGAGGCCACCGAGCCGCCCTCCGCCTCGCTGCCCGCGCTCCGCGAGGCGTACCGCGCCGCCTCCCAGGTCTACGAGAAGGTCGGCGTCGGCGCCGACCTCCGCGCCGAACAGGCCCGCGCCGAAAGCGACGAGAGCGCGGCACTCGCCACCCTCGACCGGCTCACCAACAAGGTCCGCACCCGCGCCGCCCAGCTCCTGGAGGGCACCGACGGCGCCGACGGCCCCTCCCGGCAGGCCGCCGCCGCCCGCGCCGAATCGCTGGTCCAGATGCTGGAGAGCCGCGCGTCGGCGGCGAGCGAGCAACTGGGCCGGCTGCGTGGCGAGGCCGAGCGGCTCGCCCCCGCCGACGGCGACGCCCACACCGAGCTGCCGGAGGAGATGGCCCCGGCCGACGCCGAGCAGGCGAAGGAGCTGCTGCGCACCGCCAACGGCGAACTGGCCGCCCGTACGGACGCCCTGGACACCGCCCGCACCGCCCACGCCGACCTGGTGCGCGCCCACCGCGCCGCCGAGGACGCCGCGGGCGGCTTCGACGAGACCGCCGCCCTGCTGCGGGATCTGCTGCGGGACGGCCCCGGCGCGGAGGACGACGGCGAGCGGCCCGAGCCGTACGCCGGGGATCTCGCCGAGGCCCGTCAGGCCGCCGCCGAGACCCGCCGCTCACTGCGCGGCTGCGCCGCCGACCTGTCGGCGGCCGAGTCCTCGGTCCGGGAGGCGAGCGACGTCCTCGTACGGCACGCCAACTCCACCCGCTACGAGCAGGTGCGCACCCCCGCCCGCCAGCAGATCCGGGAGCTCCCCGCGGCCGCGCTGCCCGAGCACGCCGCCGCCTGGGCCGAGGCGTTCGCGCCCCGGCTGCGCGTGCTCACCGACGAGCTGGAGCAGCTGGAGCGCAACCGCGACTCGATCGTGAACCGGCTGCGCGGCCTGGTCGAGTCCTGTCTGGCCACGCTGCGTTCGGCGCAGCGGCTCTCCCGGCTCCCGGAGGGGCTCGGCGAGTGGTCGGGCCAGGAGTTCCTGCGGATCCGCTTCGAGGACCCCGACCAGGCCTCGCTCACCGAGCGGCTCGGCGAGGTCATCGACGAGGCCACCCGCTCCGCCGTCCGGAAGAACTCCGATCTCCGCCGGGACGGCATGTCGCTGCTGCTGCGCGGGGTCCACGCCGCGCTCCAGCCGCGCGGGGTGGCCGTGGAGATCCTCAAGCCGGACGCGGTGCTGCGGGCCGAGCGGGTGCCGGTGGGGCAGATGGGCGATGTGTTCTCCGGTGGCCAGCTGCTGACCGCCGCCATCGCGCTGTACTGCACGATGGCGGCCCTGCGCAGCAACGACCGGGGCCGGGACAAGCACCGCCATGCGGGCACCCTCTTCCTCGACAACCCCATCGGCCGCGCCAACGCCACCTATCTGCTGGAGCTCCAGCGGGCGGTTGCGGACGCGTTGGGCGTGCAGCTGCTCTATACGACGGGGCTGTTCGACACCACGGCGCTGGCCGAGTTCCCGCTGGTGATCCGGTTGCGCAATGACGCGGATCTGCGGGCCGGGCTGAAGTACATCAGCGTCGAGGAGCATCTGCGGCCGGGCCTGCCGGTCCGGGAGCCGGAGGAGGAGCAGCAGGTCCACGGCCAGATCACCGCCACCCGGATGTACCGCCGCCCCGAGGCGGACGCGGAGGCGCCCGACGGGGCGCCGGACCGGACGTGAGCCCGGCGGGCTGGCCCGGACCGGTGTTCACCGTCTGGGTGATGGACGCCGAGGAGGCCGTGTAGTTGACGTCGGGTCCCGGTGGGCGTCCCCGTGCCGGGGCCGACGGGGGACACGGTCGCGGTGACCGTCACCGGATCGCTCACCGTCGAGGGGTTCGGGGAGGAGACCACGGATGTCGTGGTGGCCGCCTTGCCCACGGTCTGGGTGTCCGTACCGCTGGACGTGGCGAAGTTCTCGGTCCCGTTGTAGGCGGCCGTGATGGGGAAGGGGCTCCCGGTGGTGGCCGTGGAGGTGTGGGTGACGGTCGCGATGCCGCCGGAGAGGATGCCCACGGCGGTGTTGGTACCGTCGCCGAAGGAGAAGGTGACCGCTCCGGCCGGGGTGCCGAGCCGGACCGACTCCCCGGTCAGGCGAACCAACCCTGCGGACGCGGACGCGTATTGCGCCAGATGTGCTTGGCCTCCCGGTACTCCGCGAGCCCGCTGGGCCCCAACTCCCGCCCCGTCCCGGACTGTTTGAACCCGCCCCATTCCGCCTGCGGGAGACAGGGGTGGTAGTCGTTGATCCACACGGTGCCCACCCGTAGCCGCGAGGCCACCCGCTGCGCCCGCCCCTCGTCGCCGGACCATACGGCCCCGGCGAGCCCGTACACGGTGTCGTTGGCCAGCCGCACCGCCTCGTCCTCATCGGCGAAACGTTCCACTGTGAGCACCGGCCCGAAGGACTCGTCGGCCAGCACCGACATCCCGCTGTGGCAGTGGTCGAGGACGGTCGGCAGGAAGTAGTAGCCGTCGGCCAGGGCCGGATCGTCGGGGCGGGTGCCGCCGCAGCGCAGCCGGGCGCCCTCCGCGAGCCCGGCCGCCACATACGCCTCGACCTTGGCCCGGTGCGCGGCCGAGATCAGCGGGCCGGTCTGGGCCCGCTCGTCGAACGGCCCGCCGAGCCGGATCCCGCGGGCCCGGCGCACGACCTCCTCGACGAAGGCGTCGTGCACCGGGTCCTCCACCAGCAGCCGGGCCCCGGCCGAGCAGACCTGCCCGGAGTGGAGGAAGACCGCGGTGAGCGCGTAGTCCACGGCCGTGTCGAAGTCCGCGTCGGCGAAGACCACATTGGGGTTCTTACCGCCCAGCTCCAGCGAGGTCCGCTTGACCGTGCCCGCGGCCGCGGCCATGATCCGGCGCCCGGTCCGCAGCCCTCCGGTGAAGGACACCATGTCCACATCGGGGTTGTCGGTGAGCGGGGCCCCGGCCTCGGCGCCCGGGCCGAGCACCAGATTGGCCACCCCGTCCGGCAGCCCGGCCTCCGCCAGCAGCCGCATCAGGGCGATCGCGGTGCTGGGGGTGAGCTCACTGGGTTTCAGTACGAAGGTGTTGCCCGCGGCGAGCGCGGGCGCCACCTTCCACGCGGTCTGCAGCAGCGGATAGTTCCACGGGGTGATCAGCGCGCAGACCCCGACCGGTTCATAGACCACCCGGCTGACGGCGTGCTCGCTGCCGGTGTCCACGACCCGGTCCGCCTCGGTGCGCACCAGCTGCCCGTAGTAGCGGAAGCAGGCCACCACATCGTCGATGTCGACGTCGCTCTCGGCCAGGCGCTTCCCGGTGTCCAGGGACTCGGCGCGGGCGAGCGCGGCCTTGTCGCGCTCCACCAGACCGGCGACGCGCAGCAGCAGATCGCCGCGCGCCCCGACCGGGGTACGGGGCCAGGGCCCCTGGTCGAACGCCAGCCGGGCGGCGGCAACCGCCTCGGCCGCGTCCTTGCCGCCGCCCTCGTCGACGACCGTTACCAGCGATCCGTCGGCCGGGCAGCGGATCTCCCGGGTGCGCTCGTCGATCGCGGCGGTCCACTGGCCACCGATGAAGAGGTCCGTCACGGGCATTCCTCCGCTTCCGGGGTCGGGACATGGTCGGTCACCCATCGGTGGAAGGCGCCGATGTGGTGTTCGCTGGGGACGAGCACCCCGCCGTCGCGGTAGGCGCGGGAGTCCATGGCGGGCTGGGTGCGCTCACAGGCGTCGAAGTCCTGGGTGTTGACCCGATGGAACAGCTCCACCGACTTCGACAGATCCCGATCGGACGCCACCACTTCGGGTGCGTAGAGCCAATCGCATTCGACCAGCGTGCGATCGGGGGCGAGCGGGAACATCCGGTGCATGATCACGTGGTCGGGGACCAGATTGAGGAAGACCTGCGGCCGTACCGTGATCGCGTAGTAGCGGCGGTCCTGCTCGTCGGCGATCCCCGCGAACCGGTCGAACCCCTCGCTGCCGTCCACCGTGAACCCCTGGGCCTCCTCGGCGAACTCGGCGCCGTGCCCGACGAAGTACTGCGCCGCCAGGCCGTCGGCGAACTCCGGGAGCACCTCGGTGAGTTCGGGGTGGATCGTCGCGCAGTGGTAGCACTCCATGAAGTTCTCGACGATCAGCTTCCAGTTGGCCTTGACGTCGTAGGAGATCCGGCGGCCCAGCGCCAGCCCCGCCACGCCGTAGCGCTCCACGGAGTCCGTGTCGCCGAGCCGCTCGGCCACCGCCCCGATGACCGTCTCCTCGAACGACGGTGGCTCCTCGGCCAGGCAGACCCAGATATAGCCGAGCCATTCGCGAAGCCGTACCGGCACCAGTCCGCGCTCGACCCGGTCGACATCGGGCATCTTCGATAGGTTGGGGGCGGCGGTGAGCCGGCCGTCCAGGTCGTAGGTCCAGGCGTGGTACGGGCACTGCAGCGAGCGCCGCACCGTACCGGACTCCTCGGTGCACAGCCGGGCGCCCCGGTGGCGGCAGATGTTGAGGAACGCCCGTGGTTCACCCCGCCGGTTGCGGGTGATCAGCACGCTCTCCCGGCCGATCCGCACGGTGCGGAAGGCGCCCGGCCGGTCCAGGTCGGCCCCGCGCACCGCACAGAACCACATGGCCTCGAACAGGTGCTCCTGCTCCCGGCGGAAGACCCCGGGAGCGGTGTACCAGTGGCCGGGGAGAGTGGCGAGCAGACTGGGGGGCGTGATGGCGGGGGACTCGGGAGCCACGGTCATGGGTTCTCCTCAGGCGGTCGCGGCGGTCAGCCGGCGGGGGGCGAAGAGCTCGATGGGGTGGGCGGTGTCACCGGTGAGTGCCAAGGGGGCCTCCAAGCGGTCGTTTCCCGCTCTCGCGGCGCTCGGTGTCAGCGGCGGATGCGCTCCATACGCGGATCGAAGAGGGGCTCGGCGGCGACGGTCGCGGGCACCTTCTCGCCCAAGTACTCGATGTGGACGGCGGTGCCGGGCACGGCGGCCGCGGCGGGCAGCCAGGCGTAGGCGACGGTCCGGCCGACGGTGTAGCCGTAGGACGCGCTGGTCACATAGCCCGCCGGGACGCCGTCGGCGTACACCGGCTCCTTGCCCATGACGACCGCGGCCGGGTCGTCCAGGGTGAGACAGGTCAGCCTGCGCACCGCCGTCTCATCGGAGCGGCCCTCGAGCGCCGCGCGCCCGACGAAGTCGCCCTTGTTCATCCGGACGGCGAAGCCGACCCCGGCCTCGTAGGGATCGTGCTCGGTGGTCATGTCATGGCCCCAGGCGCGATAGCCCTTCTCCAGTCGCAGGCTGTTGAAGGCCGAGCGCCCGGCGGCGATCACCCCATGGCGCTGTCCGGCCTCCCACAGCGTGTCCCACAGCCGCAGTCCCATGTCGGCGGTGGTGTACAGCTCCCAGCCCAGCTCGCCCACGTAACTCAGCCGCATCGCGGTCACCGGGACATGGCCGATACAGGTCTGCCTGGCCTTGAAGTAGCCGAACGCCTCGTGCGAGAAGTCGTCGCGGGTCAGCGGCTGGACCAGCTCCCGGGCGAGCGGGCCCCAGACGCCGACGCAGCAGGTGCCCGGGGTGATGTCGGAGATGTGGACGTCATCGGGCGCGTGGCGCAGCAGCCAGTCCAGGTCCAGCCCGCCGTTGGCGCCGACCTGGAAGTGGTGCTCGGACAGGCGGGCGACGGTGAGGTCGCTGCGGATGCCCCCGGCCTCGTCCAGCAGCAGGGTGTAGGTGACCGCGCCGGGCTTCTTCGCCAGCTGATTGGTGGTCATGCGCTGGAGGAAGTCCAGCGCCCCGGCCCCGGTGACCGCCAGCCGCTTGAGCGGGGTCATGTCGTACAGCGCGACCCGCTCCCGGGTGGCCCTGGCCTCGGCGGCGGCGATGGGCGACCAGTAGCGGGCCGACCAGGCGTCACGCGGGGGCAGTTCGACGGACTCGGCGAGCGGGGCGTTCGCCTCGTACCAGTGCGGCCGCTCCCAGCCCGCCGCCTCCAGGAAGTACCCGCCCAACTCGCGCTGCCGGACGTGGAAGGGGCTGACCCGCAGCGGACGGGGCTGCTCCATCGGCTGCAGCGGATGGATGACGTCGTAGACCTCGACGAAGTTCTGCTGACCCCGCTCGGTGATGTAGGCGGGGGAGCGCTGAGCGTCCTCGAAGCGGTACAGATCGCATTCATGGACGTCCATGCCCGGCCGCCCGTCCGTCATCCACTCGGCCACGGCCCGGGCCACGCCCGCGGAGTGGGTCACCCACACCGCCTCGGCCAGCCAGAAACCGCGCACCTCGCGGGACTCGCCGATCAGCGGCATACCGTCGGGGGTGAAGGAGAAGACGCCGTTGAACCCCTCCTCGACCCGGCTCGCGCCGAGCGCGGGGAGCAGCTGGACGCTGTCCTCCCAGCTGGGGGCGAAGTCCTCCGGGGTGAACGGCAGCGAGGACGGCATCACCGGGGCGTCGTCGTACGCGGGCAGCCGCGCCGGGTCGACGGGGAGCGGGCGGTGGGCGTAGCTGCCGATGCCGATGCGGTCGGTGTGCTCGCGGTAGTACAGATCGCGGTCCTGGAACCGCAGGATCGGCTTGCTCGCCTCGGTACGGGGGTCGTTCACCCCCGCGAGCTCGGGCAGCGGCCCGGTCCTGGCGTACTGGTGGGCCAGCGGCTGCAGCGGGACGGGGACCCCCGCCATGTCGCCGATCAGCGGGCCCCAGAAGCCGGCGGCGGAGACCACGACGTCGGCCGGAAAGGTGCCCCGGTCGGTGACGACGGCGGTCACCCGGCCGCCCTCCCGCTCGATGGCGGTCACCGTGTGCCGGTCCAGGAACCGGGCGCCGTGCGCGGTGGCCCGCTCCATCTGGGCGCGGGAGGCGAGCAGCGCCCGGGCCAGCCCGTCGTCCGGGGTGTGGAGGCCGCCGAGGATCCGCTCCGGGTCCAGCATCGGCCACATCTCCGCGCACCGGGCCGGGCCGAGCAGCTCGGCCCGTACGCCCCAGGAGGCCGCGAGACCGGCCTTGCGGTGCAGATCGGCCCAGCGCTCCTCGCTGGTGGCGATCTCCAGACCGCCCACCGGGTTGAAGCAGGACAGCCCGTCGACCTCGAGGGAGGAGAACTTCTCCACGGTGTACCGGGCGAGGTCGGTCAGGGTCTTGGAGGGGCTGGTCTGGAAGACCAGACCGGGGGCGTGCGAGGTCGAGCCGCCGGGGGCGAGCAGCGGGCCCTGCTCCAGAACGGTGACGTCCCGCCAGCCACGGGCGGTCAGCTCATCGGCGAGGGAGCAGCCGACGATTCCGGCCCCGACGATCACGACTCGGGCATCCACGGTGTTCACAGGACCACCACCGACCGCAGCACCTCGCCGCGCTGCATCTTCGCGAACGCGGCCTCGACCTCGTCCAGCGTGATCGTCTCGCTGACGAACGCCTCCAGATCCAGCTTGCGGCTGAGGTGGAGGTCGACCAGGACCGGGAAGTCCCGGCTGGGCAGGCAGTCGCCGTACCAGGACGACTTGAGCGCACCGCCCCGCGAGAACAGATCGATCAGCGGCAGATCGATGCGCATCTCCGGGTCCGGCACCCCGACCTGCACCAGCACCCCGGCCAGATCGCGCATATAGAAGCCCTGGGCGTAGGTCTCGGGGCGGCCCACCGCGTCGATGACCACATTCGCGCCGAAGCCCCCGGTCAGCTCGCGCACCGCCTCGACCGGGTCCGTACCACGGGAGTTGACGGTGTCGGTGGCGCCGAAGCGGGTCGCCGAGTCCAGCTTGGCGTCGTCGATGTCCACGGCGATCACCCGGCGCGCCCCGGACAGCGAGGCCCCCGCGATCGCGGCGTTGCCGACGCCGCCGCAGCCGATGACCGCGACCGTGTCGCCGTTGGACACCCCGCCGGTGTGCACGGCCGCGCCGTACCCGGCCATCACCCCGCAGCCGATCAGGCCCGCCGCCTCGGGGCGTGCCGAGGGGTCGATCTTCACCGCCTGCCCGGCCGCCACCAGCGTCTTCTCGGCGAACGCGCCGATGCCCAGCGCCGGGCTGAGCGGGGTGCCGTCGGTCAGGGTCATCGGCTGGGCGGCATTGCGGCTGTCGAAGCAGTACCACGGGCGGCCCCGGCGGCAGGAGCGGCAGCCGCCGCACGGCGCCCGCCAGGCCAGGACCACATAGTCACCGGGGGCGAGTGCGGTGACGCCGGGGCCCACGGCCTCGACCATTCCGGCCGCCTCATGCCCGAGCAGATACGGGAATTCGTCGCCGATCGCGCCGTCCCGGTAGTGCAGGTCGGTGTGGCACACCCCGCACGCCTGCACTCCCACCAGCACCTCACCGGGGCCGGGCTCGGGCACGAGAACGGGCACCACCTCCACCGGGGCGCCCCTTTTGACCGCGACGACGGCGCGGGCTTCTTGCGGCATGGCTCACTCCTCTGTTCTCCTGCGATCGCAGGGACCGGTGCACGGGAGCTGGCATGACTGCCTCGAAGGAGGGTGAGACAGAGGCCGTTCAACGGCCGCCGGTTACCCCCCAGTTGCGTATAGCGCGGCGTGTTGCGCGATGGGAGACATCCTGAAAGTCGCCGCCCCGTGCGGTCAAGGGGTGCGCGTAAACCGTCTGTGAACTGGCGCTGACGGGGGAATTCGCGTAGCTCGCACGCCGCTCGGCGCCCCTGGTCACAGACGCGACGAGGGGGCCGGAATCGTCCGGCCCCCTCGTCGGGTGGGTGGGGTGGTGGGGTGGCTCAGCCGGGGAAGCCCATCCGTCGGGACAGCTCCTCGGCGGTCTTCACGGCGTACTCGGCCAGATCGGGCAACCGGCTCTGGGCCATCCGGTACGCCGGTCCCGAGACGCCGATCGCCCCCATGACCGCGCCGTCGTGGCCGCGCACCGGCGCCGCCACCGCGTTCAGCCCGATCTCCAGTTCCTCGCAGGAGTAGGCGAACCCGCGCTCGGCCGCCGTCTCCAGCTGCTGCCGCAGCTCGGCGGAGGTGGTGATGGTGTGCTCGGTGAACCGCGGCAGCTTCCGCGTCACCAGCCGCTCCCGGCGCTCGCCCGACAGATGCGCGAGCAGCACCTTGCCGCTCGCCGTCGCGTGCAGCGCGGTGCGCCGCCCCAGCCAGTTGAAGGCGGTCACCGCGGCGGCGCCGCGCGCCTGCATGATGTTGACCGCCGCGTCCCCGTCCAGGACGGCGATATTGGCCGTCTCGCCGGTCTCGTCGGCCAGTGCCCGGCACACCGGGGCGCCCTCCTGCGAGATGTCCAGGCGGATGGCGGCGGCGCCCGCGAGTCTGAGCACCCCGGCGCCCAGGTAGTACTTCCCCCGGTCCCGCTCCTGCCCGACGAGTCCGCGGTTCTCCAGTACGCCGAGCAGTCGGAAGGCGGTCGACTTGTGGACCCCCAGCTCGTCGGCGATCTCGGTCACTCCGGCCTCGCCGAGTCTGGCAAGGATCTCCAGGACGCTGACCGCCCTGTCCACCGACTGCACTGCCCCGGCGGCCCCCCGCTTCTCCTCGGCCCGATCCTCGGTCGTGTTCGTCATGGTTCTGATCTCACCATCCGGCGGCTCTGCGTGGGGCCCTCGGGCCGGGGAACTCTTGACGGCTGCCTTCCCGATCTGGATTCTGTTGCGCATCGCGCTTTTCAGTGCACTATCCACAACGCATGATACCGATCAACGTGAGGGGGGCCAATGATTCCCGTCTGCCGTATCGAGGACCTGCCGGAGGGTGAGTCGGTGCGTATCGAGGCCGGCGATGCCACCGCGCCGATCGCGGTGTTCCACACCGACGGTGCGTTCTACGCCATCGACGACACTTGCAGCCACCAGGACGCCTCCCTCTCCGACGGGTGGCTGGAAGGCTGCTACGTGGAATGCCCGCTGCACGCCGCGCTGTTCGATCTGCGATCCGGCGAGCCGACCTGTCTGCCCGCCCGTAAGCCCGTACGGACCCACGCTGTCACGGTCGTGGACGGAATGCTGTATGTCCACCCCGCGGTGCAGACCGTTCCCGGCCGGCCCGTGCACGCGGCGCCGGAAGAAGCCGTGGCATGACGGCGGTCAGGACGGTCACCGTGGTCGGGGCCTCGCTCGCGGGTCTGCACGCGGCGCGGGGCCTGCGCGCCCAGGGGTACGACGGACGGCTGGTCGTCGTCGGCGAGGAGCACCACCGCCCCTATGACCGCCCGCCGCTGTCCAAGGAGTTCCTGACCGGGGACGGCGACCTGGGCGAGGGTCTGGGGCCGCTCGCCCTCACCGACCCCGAGGAGGAGGCCGAGCTGGACGCCGAGTGGCTGCTCGGCGTCCGGGCCGAGGCGCTGGACACCGCGGCCGGTGAGATCCGTCTCACCGGCGGCCGCGCCCTGCGCACCGACGGCGTCGTCATCGCCACCGGCGCCACGCCCAGAACGCTGCCCCTCCCGCCGCTGGACGGGGTGCACACCCTGCGCACCCTCGACGACGCGCTCCGGCTCCGCGCCGAGCTGCGCACGGGCGCCGAGCGGGCGGTGGTGATCGGCGCGGGCTTCATCGGCGCCGAGGTGGCCTCCTCCTGTGCCGCCCTCGGCCTCGACGTCACCGTCGTGGAGGCCGCGCCGCTGCCGCTGGTGTCCCAACTGGGCGAGGAGATGGCCCGGGTGTGCGCCGGGCTGCACGCGCGGGGCGGGGCCACCCTGCTGTGCGGCGCCGGTGTGGCCGGTCTGCGCGGAGCCGGCCGGGTCACCGGTGTGGAGCTCGCCGACGGGCGGGTGCTGCCCGCCGATGTGGTGGTCGTCGGCGTCGGGGTGCGTCCCGTCACCGAGTGGCTGGAAGGCTCCGGTCTGGCCCTGGACGACGGGGTGCGGTGCGACCAGGGCTGTGTCACCGCGCTGCCCAACGTCGTGGCCGTCGGGGACGTGGCCCGGCTGGCACAGCCGGGCACCGCCCGCACCGTCCGGGCCGAGCACTGGACCAGCGGCATGCTCCAGGGCGACGTGGCCGCCCGCAATCTGCTCGCCGGGTCCACCGTCGCACGCTTCGACGCGCTCCCCTACTTCTGGTCCGACCAGTACGGCGCGCGCATCCAGTACGCCGGGCGGCGTGAACCCGGGGACACGGTCCGGATCCTCGAGGGGGACCCCGCCGAGGGCGGCGGCTTCCTCGCCGTCTACGAACGGGACGGGATTCCCACCGCCGCCCTCGGCATGGACCGGCCCCGGCCCTTCATGCGGCTGCGCCGCGAGCTGGCCCGCGCTCCGCAGCCGGCCGGGAGGTGACCGTCGGGTCCGCCTCACGGGCCCGTTCCCGGCGGCGCTGACGGCGCATCTCGCGGGCCGTGCTGCTGGGCCGGGACACCACCCCGTAGCGCTGGCGCCAGACCTGACGGGTCACCCACACGTCCAGCACCCCCCAGGTCGCCACCACCGTGCTCGCCACCGTGGCGAGCACGACGGGGAAGGCGGACCAGGAGCCCGCCAGGGTGCACAGCAGAGCGACCATCACCTCCACCAGAGTCACGGCGATGATGATGACCGCCCGCACCGCCGCCGTACGGACGGGATCGGGCAGCCGCCGCCTGCGCGCCGGCTCCTCGGTCCACAATGGCCGGACCCCGTGCGCCGGGATGTCGCGATCCTTGTCCATCGCGTCCATGACGCTCCCACCCCTTTCCATGCTCTGCCCCGGTGCGGCCGAGTCAGATAGCGGGACTTGGGTCGTATGCCCCCCTAGTGTGCCCCGTTGGATCACGAATGGCACCGACCACGGGTTCCCCTGGGGAGGGGAAAACAAGCCAAGCGCGGCCGAATGGCCGCATGCGGCGGCCGGGGGAGGAGTGCCGAGCGGTGGGGGGTAAGTCGGGGAATCGCCCGACAACTCCTGATCACGGACTGTAAGGGACTCCCTGCATCAAGTGGACATGCCTTCGATCTGTCCAACCGGCAGTAGTAGGCTCGCGCCCGCTCGATGTCGGAACTCGGAACCCCGCCCCTGGAATTCGGGGTTGACGTTAGGGAGGCCATGCGCTTTCGCGGTAAGTCCATCCGCAGGAAGATCGTGGCGCTGTTGCTGGTGCCGCTCGTGTCACTGACGGCGATCTGGGCGTTCGCCACGGTGATCACCGGTCGCGAGGCGAAGCAACTGCTGGACGCGTCCGACATCATCGACAAGGCGGGCCAGCCGGCCGAGGACGCGGTGCACGCCGTCCAGAAGGAGCGCCGGCAGACGCTCATCCTGCTGGCCGATCCGCGGCAGTCGGACGCCCTGCCCGTACTCCACTCCCTGCAGCGCAAAACCGACCAGGCGATCGACAAGCTGCGGGCCGCCGAGTCGGACGGCGATGTGCACGGCAGGATGAACGACGAATCCGAGGAACAGCTCGGCAACATCCTCAAGGCCGCGGACGGACTGGACAGTCTGCGCCGCAAGGTCGAGGACGACGGCATCTCCTCCACCCAGGCGTATGAGTATTACAACAAGCTCGTCGACCTCTGCTACACCTTCCGCAGCTCCCTCCACGCGGTGCCCGACACCGACCTCGACAAACAGGGCCGCGCGCTGGTCGCCATGATCCGTGCCCGGGAGGCGCTCTCCCGCGAGGACGCGCTGTACGTCTCGGCACTGACGGCGCGCAAGATGACGCTGGCGGACCTCCAGGCGATGTCCGACCTCATCGCCGAGCGCACCCTGCTCTACGAGATCAACCTGCCGATCCTCCCCGACTCCGAGCAGAAGGTCTTCGCCGACTACCGGCGCACCAACGCCGCCCCTGCCGCCCTGCGCGTGGCCGAGGGCAAGATCCTCTCCTCGATGGACCCCGCCACGGCCATCAAGTCGCTGGACCAGGAGCACTGGGAGGCCGCGGCCCAGCCCGTCCTCAACGACTACGACCGGCTGGGCGAGGAGGCCACCGACCGGCTCCAGAAGCGCATCGACCCGGTGGCCAGCAGCGTGATGCTCAAGGCGGGCATCGCCGGCATCCTCGGCCTGGTCGCCCTCATCGTCTCCGTCTTCGTCTCGTTCCGCATCGGCCGCAGCCTGGTCCGCGATCTGTCCCGGCTGCGCAGGGACGCGCAGGAGGTCGCCAGCGTCCGGCTGCCGAGCGTGATGCGCCGCCTCGGCGCGGGCGAGCAGATCGACGTGGAGACCGAGGCGCCACGGCTGGACTACGGCCCCGATGAGATGGGCCAGGTCGGCCAGGCCCTCAACACCCTCCAGCGGGCCGCCGTCGAGGCCGCCGTCAAACAGGCCGAACTCCGCCAGGGCGTCTCCGATGTCTTCGTCAACCTGGCCCGCCGCAGCCAGGTGCTGCTGCACCGTCAGCTCACCCTCCTGGACACCATGGAGCGGCGCACCGAGGACACCGACGAGCTGTCCGACCTGTTCCGCCTGGATCACATGACCACCCGTATGCGGCGGCACGCCGAGGGTCTGGTCATCCTCTCCGGCGCGGCCCCCTCCCGGCAGTGGCGCAAGCCGATCCAGCTGATGGACGTCGTGCGCGCCGCCGTCGCCGAGGTGGAGGACTACGAGCGGATCGAGGTCCGCCGGCTGCCCCGGATCGCGGTCGTCGGCCCGGCCGTCGGCGACCTCACCCACCTCGTCGCCGAACTCCTGGAGAACGCCACCGTCTTCTCGCCGCCGCACACCGCCGTCCAGGTGCACGGCGAGCGGGTCGCCAAGGGCTTCACCCTGGAGATCCACGACCGCGGTCTCGGCATGACTCCCGACGCGCTGCTGGAGGCCAACCTCCGGCTGGCCGAGACCCCCGAGTTCGAGCTGTCCGACACCGACCGGCTCGGGCTGTTCGTGGTCAGCCGGCTCGCCCAGCGGCAGGGGGTGCGGGTCTCGCTGCAGCCCTCCCCGTACGGCGGTACCACGGCCATCGTGCTCATCCCCTCCAACCTGCTCACCGACGACGGCACCCGGGGGGACACCGACGACCGCGACACCGGCGGCCGTTACACCGACACCGCGCGGCGCGGCGTGGGCGACGTCCGGCTCGGGCCCGCAGACGAGGCCGAGCCGGCCTCCCAACTCGCCTCCCTGACCGCGTCCCTGACGCACGAGGCCCACCACGACGACGCCGACGAGGACGACGAAATGGGCGGCATCTTCCGCGCCCGCGGCCTCAAGGCGCGCCAGTCCGTGCGCACCGGACCCGTGCCGTCCACCGTGGAGCAGCACCAGCAGACTCCGGACGGCCCGGACCCCGAACCGGGCGGCGGACCCGCGCCGCTGCCCCGCCGTGTCCCGCCGGTCCTGGTCGCCGACCACGGCCGGCCGGTCGAGGGCACGTCCAGCGGACAGAACGGCCGTATCCAGGGTCCGGGGCAGCCGTCCTGGGCCGAACGCTCCGAAGGCCAGGGCCAGGGCCAGGGCCAGGGCCAGGACCAGGCCCAGGCCCAGGGCCAGGGCCGCGACCAGGGCCCGCGGCGCACGGGGCCGGAGCGCCGGGGCCCGGAGCAGAGCCCGGTGCCCACCCAGCGGGCGGCCTCCGGCCTCCCCAAGCGGGTACGGCAGGCGAGCCTGGCCCCGCAGCTGAAGAACGACCCCGCACCCCAGACCGACGACCGAACCCCTGCCGAGAACGATCCCGAGCGCGAAGCCGAGCAGGCGAGGGCCACCATGGCCTCGCTCCAACGGGGTTGGCAGCGCGGTCGGCGGCAGTCGGCCACCGGATCCGGAGGCGCGGACGCAAGCCCGGGAACGACACATGAGGGGGACGGTCGATGACCGCATCGAACGCCGCAGCGCCCAACGGATCGCCCAACGCGTCGGGCGAGCTGAACTGGCTGCTGGACGAACTGGTCGGAAGAGTGGGCAGCATCCGCAAGGCGCTGGTGCTCTCCGGGGACGGACTCCTCACCGGCGGCTCACGCGATCTGTCCCGGGAGGACGGTGAGCACCTCGCCGCCGTGGCCTCGGGCTTCCACAGCCTCGCCAAGGGCGTCGGCCGCCACTTCGACGTCGGCCGGGTCCGGCAGACGATCGTCGAGCTCGACGACGCCTTCCTGTTCGTCACCGCGGCCGGCGACGGCAGCTGTCTCGCCGTCCTGGCGGACGCCGACTCCGATGTGGGCCAGATAGCGTACGAGATGACGCTGCTGGTCAAGCGGGTGGGCGTGCATCTGGGCTCGGCCCCGCGCTCCACCGGGTGACGGAGGCCGGGGGAAATGAGCGGAGACCCGGAGCGCGCCGCCCGGTGGTTCGACGACGCGGCGGGACCGGTGGTCAGGCCCTATGCGATGACGCGGGGACGCACCCGCAGCGCCGCCGAGGAGAAGCTGGATCTGATCGCGGTGGTGGTCGCCGACAGCGCCGACCACCGGACCGTCGCCGACCAGATGCTGTCCCCGGAGCACATCGACATCGTCGAGCTGAGCCGGGACGGCCCGCAGTCCGTCGCCGAGCTGGCGGCCGAGCTCGACCTTCCGATCGGCGTGATCCGTGTGCTCATCGGCGATCTGCTCCACGCCGCACTCGTCCGAGTGTCCCGGCCCGTACCTCCGGCGGAACTGCCGGACGAGAGGATTCTGCGCGAGGTGATCAATGGTCTACGGGCACTCTGACCTGGGCCGCCCTCATATCGTCGAACCGGTCACGCTGAAGATACTGGTGGCCGGCGGCTTCGGGGTGGGCAAGACGACCCTGGTGGGCGCGGTCAGCGAGATCAGACCGCTGCGCACCGAGGAGATCCTCACCGAGGCGGGCCGGCCGGTCGACGACATCGCGGGGGTGGAGTCCAAGACGACCACCACCGTCGCCATGGACTTCGGGCGCATCACGCTCCGCGAGGACCTGGTGCTCTACCTCTTCGGCACACCGGGCCAGGACCGCTTCTGGTTCCTGTGGGACGAGCTGGCCACCGGCGCGCTGGGCGCGGTGGTGCTGGCCGACACCCGCCGTCTCGAGGACTGCTTCGCCGCCATCGACTACTTCGAGCGGCGGGACATCGCCTTCACCGTGGCGGTCAACTGCTTCGAGGGGGCCGAGCGCTATCCGGAGGATTCGGTGCGCGACGCGCTGGACCTCGACCCGGGCACCCCGGTCGTCCTGTGCGACGCCCGGGAGCGCGATTCGGCCAAGCATGTGCTGATCTCGGTGGTGGAGCACGCGATGCTGGCTTCCGCGCGGGGCTGAACGGCACGGCCCGCACCCCGCCGTCCAGGGTACGGGCCGCCGTTCGCACCGGCGGTACGGGCCGCCGTTCGCCGGTGCCGGGCGCGGCTCAGGAGTCCTCGGCCCGCTGCCCTTCCCGGTGCCAGCCGAAGCTGCGCTCCACCGCCATGCGCCAGTTGCCGTACTCGCGCGTCCGCTCCTCCTCGGTCATCCGCGGGGTCCACTCGGCATCGCGCTTCCAGTGGGCCCGCAGCTCGTCCAGGTCCTGCCAGGCGCCGGTGGCGAGTCCGGCCGCGTACGCGGCCCCCAGGCAGGTGGTCTCGGCGACCACCGGACGGATCACCGGGACGCCCAGCACATCGGCCTGATGCTGCATCAGCAGATCGTTGGCGGTCATGCCGCCGTCGACCTTGAGCGTGCTGATCCGCACCCCGGAGTCCTGGTACATCGCGTCGACCACCTCGCGCGTCTGCCAGCTGGTCGCCTCCAGGACGGCACGGGCCAGATGCGCCTTGGTGACGTAGCGGGTGAGGCCGGTGATCACACCGCGGGCGTCCGAGCGCCAGTACGGGGCGAACAGCCCCGAGAAGGCCGGGACGATGTACGCCCCGCCGTTGTCGTCCACGCTCGCGGCGAGCGGTTCGATCTCGTCCGCGGAGCGGATGATGCCCAGCTGGTCGCGGAACCACTGCACCAGCGCGCCGGTGATCGCGATCGACCCCTCCAGGCAGTAGACGGGCCGCTCGCCGCCGAGCCGGTAGCCCATCGTGGTCAGCAGCCCGCTCTTGGACGGCACCGGGCGGTCACCGGTGTTCAGTAGCAGGAAGCTGCCGGTGCCATAGGTGTTCTTGGCCTCGCCGACGCCGTAGCAGGTCTGGCCGAAGACGGCGGCCTGCTGATCGCCGAGCGCGGAGGCCACCGGCACACCGGCCAGCTGCCCGACCGCCGTGCCGTACACCTCGGCGGAGGAGCGGATCTCCGGCAGCATCGCCTCGGGGAGGCCCATCGCGGAGAGGATCGAGGTGTCCCACTGGAGGGTCCGCAGATCCATCAGCAGGGTGCGTCCGGCGTTGGTCACATCGGTGACGTGCACTCCGCCGTCGGTGCCGCCGGTGAGGTTCCAGATCAGCCAGGAGTCGATGGTGCCGAAGGCGATCTCGCCCATCTCGGCGCGGCGGCGCAGCCCGGGCACATGGTCCAGCAGCCAGGCGGCCTTGGGCCCGGAGAAGTAGCTGGCCAGCGGCAGTCCGGTGGTGTCCCGGAAGCGGTCCTGGCCCACCTCGCCGCCGAGTTCCTCGCACAGGCCGGAGGTGCGGGTGTCCTGCCAGACGATCGCGTTGTGCACCGGTTTGCCGGTGCGGCGGTCCCACAGGACCGTCGTCTCGCGCTGGTTGGTGATGCCCAGCGCGGTCAGCTCGTCGGCCCGCAGCCCCGCCTTGGCCAGCGCACCGGCCACCACGGCCTGCACCTTGGACCAGATCTCGGTGGCGTCGTGCTCCACCCAGCCGGGCTTGGGGAAGATCTGGCGGTGCTCGCGCTGGTCGACGGCGACGATCGCGCCGTTCCGGTCGAAGATGATGCAGCGGCTGGAGGTGGTGCCCTGGTCGATCGCGGCGACGTACGTCTCCGTCGGATGCGGCATGGCGTCTCCTTCGGTCAGAAGGCTGCGTTGAAGACGAGACCCGCCAGCACGGCCCCGATCAGCGGGCCCACCACCGGTATCCAGGCGTAACCCCAGTCCGAGGTGCCCTTGTTGGGGATGGGCAGCAGGGCGTGGGCGAGGCGCGGCCCGAGGTCGCGCGCCGGGTTGATGGCGTAGCCGGTGGGCCCGCCCAGGGAGAGGCCGATGCCGACCACCAGGAAGGCGACGAGCAGGACGGAGATGCCCGAACCGAGGACCACGGTGCCGCCGCCCTCGGTGACCGGGCCGATCCCGATGCCGTCGACCTGGCCGAACGCGAGCAGCGGCAGCACCAGCGCGGCGGTCGCGATGATCTCGGTCACGAGGTTGGCCACCGGGTTCCGGATCTCCGGGACGGTGGAGAAGACCCCGAGCGTGGGCAGGGCGGTCTTCTCATCGGCGTTGGCGGCGAACTGCGCGTAGTACAGCGCCCAGGTCAGCACCGCGCCGATCACGGCGCCCACCAGCTGCGCGAGGATGTAGAGCGGCACCTTGTCCCAGTCTCCGGTGTCCACGGCGACGCCCACGGTCACCGCCGGATTGAGATGGGCGCCGGACAGCGGGGCCGCGGTGTACGCGCCGGCCATGACGCCGAAGCCCCAGCCGAAGGCGATCACGATCCACCCGGCCGACTTGGCCTTGGAGTGGTTCAGGGTGACGGCGGCGCACACGCCGGCGCCGAAGAGAATCAGTATCGCGGTGCCGATGACCTCACCGGTGAAGATGTCCCCATTGCTCATGGCGGCTCCTAGGACCTCGCCCGGGGCGGGTGGCCCCGGTCCTCCGTGCTGGGTCGTTTCGAGCGTGCGGGTGCATCGGAATCGCCCATGGGGGGTGACCGTGGAGAGAGCCTGCGCGCGGCGACGCCGACTGACACCGCAGCAGTGTTCACCGGCGGTCAGGGGGCGTCAAGGTGATGGACGGCAACGGTGTTCGTCACAGCCGTAAGGGCGTTGCCCCGGTATCGCCGTCCACTCCGGCACCACTCCGGCACCACTTGGGCACCGGGCAGACACTGGGCAGCCACCTGGCAGCCACCGGGGGGTTGCCGCTCGGGCGCCGCTCAGCGGACCGCGACGACCGACGAGCCGTGCCCGAACAGCCCCTGGTTGACGGTGATTCCGGCGCGCGCGCCCGGCACCTGCCGCTCGCCCGCCTGCCCGCGCAGCTGCCAGGTCAGCTCGCACACCTGGGCGATGGCCTGCGCCGGAACCGCCTCCCCGAAGGACGCCAGCCCCCCGCTCGGATTGACCGGAATCCGCCCGCCCGGCGCCGTGGCCCCCTCGCGCAGCAGCTTCGCGCCCTCCCCGGGCGCGCACAGCCCCAGGTCCTCGTACCACTCCAGCTCCAGGGCGGTGGACAGGTCGTACACCTCGGCCAGCGACAGATCCTCCGGTCCAAGACCCGC
>NZ_JAAAYH010000124.1:0-21189 GCF_018035285.1 Streptomyces sp. MK37H
AGCTCGGCGGGCAGGGGCGTGGCCGGGGCGACCGGGGACGGTGGCGCCGCGCGTCGTTCGCCCGGAGCGCTACCGAAGTAGGTGAGGAGTACATCGCGCTGGGCGGCGATCATCTCCCGGCTGGTCCTCAGGAACTCCGAGATCAGGGCGTCTCTGTCGCCGTACTCGCCGCCACCCGTCCGATCCGTCTGGCTCACCGTAGCCTCCATGACACGTCGGGCCGGTGCCAGCGCACCGGGCAGGAGCTCACCGTTCGCGGTGCGGACGAGGTGTCCGTCGACCGTCCAGCCGGGCCGCTTCGGTGGCGGGGCGGATCCCGCCGCCACCGCGTCCCGGCCGTGGAACAGCCAGGCCGTACGCACCGGAACGCCGGCGACGGCCAACCGGGCGAGAGCGTCGAGAAACCCCCGCGGCCCGGCGGCGCCGGACCGCCGTCCCTCGCAGGCGAGGGCGAGATGCGGGCGGCCGTCGAGGATCTCCCCCACCAGCCGGGTGAGCACCGTCCCCGGGCCCGCTTCCACGAAGATACGTGCGCCCGCCTCGTACATGGCCTCGATCTGCGCCACGAAGCGGACGGGCGCGCCGATCTGGGCGGCGAGTTCGGCGCGGATGGCATCCGGCTCCGCGCCGTGCGGGGCGGCGGTGCGGTTCGCCCAGACGGGGAACTCCGGCTCCCGCACCGGGTGGCGGGCCAGCGCCTCGGCGAACCGCGCACCGGCCCCGGCCACCAGCGGACTGTGGAAGGCGCAGGCCACCGGGATGCGTTTGACCGAGTGCCCGGCCTCCCGCAGCAGCCGCACCGCCTCCTCGATGTCCCGCTGGGGACCGGAGATCACGGTCTGCCGTGGCGCGTTGTGGTTGGCGGCCACCACACGCCCGTCGAGCCCGGCCGCGTGCAGCACCGGCTCGACCTCGTCGGGGGCCGCGGTCACGGCCGCCATCGTGCCGGGCTCCTCCCCATCGGCCTCGGCGGCACCGAGGATGGCGGCCGCCCGCTCGGCGCTCAGTCGTGGCAGCGTACGGGGGTCGAGCGCACCCGCGGCGCACAGTGCGACCAGCTCCCCGTAGCTGTGTCCGGCCGCCATGTCGGGCCGTACCCCGGCCGAGGTGAGCAGGGTGTACGCGGCGAGCCCGACGATGCCCAGTGCGGGCTGGGCCACCCGGGTGTCGGTGATCGCGGTGCGCTGTGCCGCCTCACCGGCCTTGTCGAAGGCGGCGGGGGGATACAGCGCGTCGGCGTAGCCGCGTCCGTGGCGCAGATGGCGCTGGAGCTCGGGGAAGGTGACGAAGGCGCCGGCGAACATCCCGGGCCGCTGACTGCCCTGCCCGGGGAAGAGAAACGCGACCTTGCCGCGCCCCGGCTCGCCCTCGGCCTCCCCGGTCTTCCCGCTGTCTCCGGCCTCCCCGGCCTCCTCGGGCTTGTCCGGGGCCGTGTACAGCCCGTCCGTTCCGCGCGGCCCCTGGCCCGGCGGATCGCCCGCAAGGACCTGACGTAATCGTGCGGCCAGGTCGTCCAGGTCCGAGGCCACGACGGCCGCCCGGACCGGTTCCCGGCCGGCGTCGGCCCGCCGGGAGGCGGTCAGCGCGAGGTCGCGCAGCCGCCACGGCCGACCCGCCGCGTCATTGGCCATGAGCTGGTCGAGTGTCTGCTGGACCACCCGCAGCGCAGCCGCCCGGTCGGTGCCGCGGAAGAGGAACAGCTCGGCGGGCCAGTCGTCCAGCCCTTGTGCGGGTGGCGCTCCGCGGCCGTGTGCCGCGAGTACCACATGGAAGTTGGTCCCGCCGAAACCGAACGCGCTGACCCCGGCGACCCGTTCGGCGGGCGCGGCGGCCCATGGCCGGGCCCGGGTGTGGAAGGCGAAGGGGCTGCGGTCCGCGTCCCATGCCTCGTTGGGCCGGGTCAGATGCAGGGTCGGCGGTGTGATGCCCGTGTGCAGCGCCATCGCGGCCTTCACCAGCCCGGCGAGGCCCGCGGCGCATTTGGTGTGGCCGATCTGGGACTTCACCGAGCCCAGCGCACACGCTCCGGGTGCGGCCCCCGACTCGGTGAACACCTCACCCAGGACGGTGAGTTCGGTGCGGTCGCCGACGACCGTACCGGTGCCGTGCGCCTCGATCAGGCCGACGTCGGCGGGTGAGACGCGGGCATTGGCGTAGGCGCGCTCCAGTGCGGAACGCTGTCCCTCGGGGCGCGGGGCGGTCAGCCCGAGCGAGCGGCCGTCGCTGGAGGATCCGACGCCCTTGATCACGGCGTAGACGCGGTCGCCGTCCCGTTCGGCGTCGGCCAGCCGTTTGAGGACGACGCAGGCGACGCCCTCGCCGAGCGCGATCCCGTCGGCCGAGCTGTCGAAGGTCCGGGAGCGGCCCGTCGGGGAGAGGGCGTGCACGGAGGAGAAGAGCACATAGTCGTTGATGCCGTTGTGCAGATCGGCGCCGCCGCACAGCACGAGGTCGCTGGTGCCGGCGGTCAGCTCCTTGCAGGCCACGTCCACGGCGGCCAGCGATGACGCGCAGGCCGCGTCCACGGTGTAGTTGGCGCCGCCGAGGTCGAGCCGGTTGGCGATCCGCCCGGAGATGACGTTGGCGAGCATGCCGGGGAAGGAGTCCTCGGTGAGCCGGGGCAGCTGGTCCAGCAGGGCCCGCGGCACCTCGTGGACATAGGACGGCAGGACGGCGCGCAGTGTCTGGGCGTTGGACAGATCGCTGCCCGCCTCGGCGCCGAACACCACGGAGGTGCGGGAGCGGTCGAAGGTCCGGCCGCCGTCGCCGGGGTCGCCGTACCCGGCGTCGTCCAGGGCCCGGCGGGCGGCCTCCAGGGCCAGCAGCTGTACGGGTTCGATGCTGCCGAGCGAGGCCGGGGGGATGCCATAGCGCAGCGGGTCGAAGGGGATGGGTGGCAGAAAGCCGCCCCATTGGGAGGCGGAGGCGCCGTCCTTGTCGCCCGTGTAGTGGACGGCGGGGTCCCAGCGCTCGGCGGGCACCTCGGTGACGGCGTCCACACCGCCCACCACATTGGCCCAGAACGTGGCGAGGTCGGGTGCCTGCGGAAACATGCATGCCATGCCGACGACGGCCACGTCCAGCGGCTCGGGCACCTCGGCTGCTGCCGGGGCCACGCCCAGGCGCTCACGCACCGCCTCCGCGCGTGCGGTGAGGAAGTCGGCGGCGGCGGGGCCCACCGCATGGTGCAGTGCGGCGATCGTGGTGGTGGCCGAGCGCATCACGGCCACCTGCCCGGCCATGAACATCCCACCGCTGAGCTGGCCTTCCTCGTCCACCGGGGCCAATGCGCCGTCGGGTCCGCGGTCCAAGCCCTTGCTGGCGATCCTCAACCGTCCCACATTCAGCCGCTCCAGCCGCTCCCAGACCTCCCGGTCCGGCAGGCCCTCGTTCCGCAGCCGCTCCTTCACGGTGTCGAAGCTCTCGGTGAAGGGGCTGGGCACGCAGCGTGTGGCATGGCCGGGGGCGGTCTCCAGCAGCACGGTGTGCCCGGCGGCCACCACCTGGCGCTGGAAGAGCGGCTGTACGGAGCCGTGTGCCACCGCCTCATCGGTGAACAGATAGGCGGTGCCCATGAGCGATCCGACGGCGACGCCGCGCCGGGTGAGCGGGGCGGCGAGCGCGGCCACCATCGCGGCGGAGCGTTCGTCGTGCACTCCCCCGGCGAAGAAGATCTCGATCCCCACGCCGCCGGTGCCCTCGGTCGCGTCGGCGCCGTCGGTGCCCGCCGTGTGACGCGGGTCGTGTGCGGCCTCGTCGAGGAAGTCCTCGATGACGGCGATCTGGGCCTCCCACAGCGGGAAGCTGTTGCGCGGCCCCACATGGCCGCCGCATTCGGAGCCCTCGAAGACGAACCGCCGCGCCCCGGCCTGGAGGAACTGGCGCAGCAGCCCCGGCGAGGGCACATGCAGAAAGGTGGCGATGCCGTCCCGCTCCAGCGCCTTGGCCTGGGACGGCCGCCCGCCCGCGATGATCGCGTGGCTCGGGCGGATCTCCCGGATGGCCTCGAGCTGGGCGTTCCTGATCTCCTCGGGTGCGAAGCCGAGCACACCGACGCCCCAGGGACGTCCGTCCAGCGCGGCCGCGGCCTCCTCCAGCAGGGTGCGCGCCTGCTCGCGTCCGGCCAGGGCGAGCGCGATGAACGGCAGCGCTCCCCCGGCCGCGACGGCGGAGGCGAACGCGCCCTGGTCGCTGACCCGGGTCATCGGGCCCTGTGCGAGGGGCAGCCGAGTGCCGAGGCGGGTGCTCAGCGGGGCGCCGGGGCGCAGCGCCGAGACGGCGGAGCCGTTCCGTACGGCCTCGTGTGCGGCCTCCCGGACGGCGTCCGTGATGCCCCGGACGGTACGGCCGGCATCCCGCCACCGCTCGGCCAACTCCGCGGCCAGGAAGCCGTCCTGACCTACCGCCAGGTCATGTCCGATGCGCGGACCGCGCTCCCGGCGCCGCAGGATGCGGTGCCCGTCGAGGACGGTGGTCTCGGAGCCGTCCATGGAGCGGATGGCGGCGGCGCGGTCCTCCGGGAGCCCCGATTCGGCGAGCAGGGCCAGCTGGGTGTCGAGGACGACCCCGGCCGCGCCGCCGAGCACGGACGCCGCGGCGGTGCGCGGGCCGATACCGCCGCAGGCCCACACCGGTAAGGACACCCGGGGGTCGGCGAGGAGCCGCTGGAGCAGGACGAAGGTGCCCAGCGGACCGATCCGGCCGCCGCTCTCGCTCCCCCGGGCGATCAGCCCATGCGCACCGGCGCGGATGGCTTCGAGGGCCTCGTCCAGGTCGGTGACCTCGGCCAGCACACGGCAGCGGTCGGCAACAGCCTCCACCGGCCAGGGCGAGTCCACGCCGAGCACCACCGTATGCGGACCGGACGCACCGCCATGTGAGCCGTCGGTGGGCGGGGCGTCCAGGAGGTCCGCGGGAGCGAGGCGACAGCCCGCCGCGACCCGCACGCCGTACCGGCCGTCGGCCACCCACTCGCCGATGTCCTCCCATGCCTGGAGGGCTTCGCGGCCCGTTGTTCCCAGGTCGAGGATGCCGAGTCCGCCCGCGCGGCTGACCGCCGCGGCGAGTCTGGCGTCCGGTTCCCCGAACGGAGTGATGCCGATGACAAGATCGCCTGCGTCCACGGTGGCTGACATGTTTTCTCCAAAATCGCTAGCGCGGCAGGAAATGGAGATAATTCGGGCAAGGCATGTCGAACGTATGGCATGGCAATCTCGCGAAACGGCGCCGACTGAAATTAGCCACGTTATTACTGAAGAGTCAACAAGCAGTCGTTCACGCTCTCGCCGCGACGGGCTGAATCTCGCCAGACGCGAGGACACCGGCCGCGCCGCCACCTTCTCTCCCCCTGTTAAACGTTCATATATCTCGTGCGAACGAGATCGTTTCGAAGGTAGGCCTAGGCGCATGAGTCAACCTTGAATGCGCCTTAACCTGCGCGGACGCCGGACCCTCATTTCGCTCTCGCGAATTTCGGGTGCGGAACGGAGCGGCGGGGCGTCCCGGACGGGCCGCCACGCCTCCCGCGGCGGGTCCCCCAAGGTGCACCCTGGAAGGAGGTCGGCATCGTTCGACGGGTCCGCACCGTACGCACCTGGTCGAAGGAGGAGGACTGAGGGTGTCCGAGCGTCTGTTCCGCGATCGACGGGACGCCGGCCGGGTCCTGGCCGGCCGTCTGGAGCACTACCGAGGCCGCCCCGATGCGCTGGTGCTCGCATTGCCCCGTGGCGGCGTTCCGGTGGCGTACGAGGTGGCCACCGCACTGGACGCCGAACTCGATGTCCTGCTCGTGCGCAAGCTGGGTGTCCCGGGCCGGGACGAAGTGGCGATGGGGGCGATCGCCAGTGGCGGGGTGGTGGTGCTCAACGAGGACATCATCCGCGGACTGAACATCTCGCCGGAAGCGGTCCGGCAGGTGGCGGAGCGGGAAGGCCGGGAACTGCTGCGTCGGCAGCGGATGTACCGCGGCGACCGCCCCATGCCGGACATCGAGGACAGGACGGTCATCCTCGTCGACGACGGCCTCGCCACGGGCGCGAGCGTCCGCGCCGCCATCCAGGCGCTGCGGCGCATGCGGCCCGGCAGGATCGTGGTGGCGGTGCCCGCCGCGCCCGAGTCCACCTGCCAGGAGCTGTCGACGATGGTCGACGAGGTGATCTGCGCGACCACCCCCACCCCGTTCCACGCGGTCGGCGCCTCCTACTGGGACTTCACCCAGACCACCGACGAGGAGGTCCGCGACCTGCTGCGCGCGGCCTCGCGGGTCCCGCCGGTCCCGCCCGCCGCGGAGGCCGCGACGGACGCGGTCCTCATCCGGGGCGAGGCCCTCGCCGTCGAGGACGGCGTACCTCAGGGCGACGCGCTGCTGAACCTGGTGGGGGACGCGCACTTCGTGCTCATCGGCGAGGCGTCGCACGGCACCCACGAGTTCTACGCCGCGCGGGCGCGGATGACCCGGCGGCTCATCGAGGAGAAGGGCTTCTGCGCCGTGGCCGCGGAGGCGGACTGGCCCGATGCCTACCGTGTGAACCGCTACGTCCGCGGGCGCGGTGACGACGCCACCGCCGAGGAGTCCCTGCGGGGCTTCGAGCGTTTCCCGACTTGGATGTGGCGCAACACGGCCGTGCTCGAGTTCGTCGGATGGCTGCGTGACCACAACGACCCGCTCAGCGACGGGGCGAAGGCCGGGTTCTACGGGCTGGACGTCTACAGCATGTACCGGTCGATCGATGAGGTGATCGGCTATCTGGAGCGGGTCGACCCGACCGCCGCGGCGCGCGCCCGCGAACGCTATGCGTGTCTGGAGCGCCACGACGGGGACGACGGTCAGGTCTACGGTTTCCAGGCGGCGTTCGGCGCGGGCCCGACCTGCGAGGACGAGATCGTGGAGCAACTGCGGGACATGCAGCGCCATGCGCTGGAGTACGCGCGGCGGGACGGGCTGCTGGCCGAGGACGACCTGTTCTACGCCCAGCGGAACGCGATCGTCGTGCGGAACGCCGCCGAGTACTACCGCTCGATGTTCAGCGGACGGGTCTCCTCGTGGAATCTGCGGGACCGGCACATGGTGGACACCCTCGACGCGCTCGCCGAGCACCTGGGCAAGCAACGTGGGGAACCGGCGAAGATCGTGGTCTGGGAGCACAACTCCCATCTGGGCGACGCCCGCGCCACCGAGTCCGCCATGCGCGGCGAGCTCAACGTCGGCCAGCTGGTGCGCGAAGGCCACGCCGACGACTGTCGGCTGCTCGGTTTCACCACCTACACGGGCACCGTGACGGCCGCGGACGGCTGGGGATCGCCCGCGGCACGGAAGCGGGTGCGCCCCGCCCTCGCGGAGAGCGTCGAAGAGCTCTTCCACGAGGCCGGGGAGAAGGAGTTCCTGCTCGACTTCGGCCACGCTCCACTCGCCCGGGAGCGGCTGACGTCGGCGCTGCTGGAGCGCGCGATCGGAGTGATCTACCGCCCGGACACCGAGCGGCAGAGCCACTACTTCCTCGCACGGGTGGCGGACCAGTTCGACGCGGTCATCCACATCGATGAGACACGCGCCCTCGAACCGCTGGAGCGCACCGCCGGCTGGGAGCGGGGCGAGGCTCCCGAGACCTACCCGTTCGCCGTGTGACATCCGCCGTGTGACGTTCGCGGTCTGACGTTCGCCGTGTGACATTCGCCGTGTGACGTTCGCCGTGTGACGTTCGCCGTGTGATGCCGCGGGTGGACAGCCGGTCTCAGCTCGTCTCAGTTCCTCTCAGCCACTCCCTCGGCCGCGGACGACGACACCTCGAGCAGATCCCGGACCTCGTCGGCACCGGTCTCCCGCAACTCCTCGCCGACCAGCAGCCACCGGGTGATGCCGATCGATTCCAGGAACGGCAGATCGTGGCTCGAGACCACGAGCGCGCCCTCGTAGGAGTCCAGCGCGCTCGTCAGCTGCCGCACACTGGCCATGTCGAGGTTGTTGGTCGGCTCGTCGAGCATCAGCAGCTGCGGGGCCGGTGCGGCCAGCATGGTGGCCGCGAGGGCGGCCCGGAAGCGTTCGCCACCGGAGAGGGTCCCCGCCGGCTGCTCCGCTCGCGCCCCCTTGAAGAGGAAGCGCGCGAGCTGGGCGCGGATGTGGTTGTCGGTGACACCGGGCGCCCGGTTCGCCACGTTCGCCGCCACGCTCAGCTCGTCGTCCAGCACATCCAGCCGCTGCGGGAGGAACCGCAGCGGTACGTACGTCCTGGCCTCACCGGACAGCGGGGCGAGTTCGCCGGTGAGGGTGCGCAGCAGTGTGGTCTTACCGGCTCCGTTCCGCCCGACCAGCGCGACGCGTTCGGGCCCGTGCACATGGAGGGTTGCCTCGCGCAGCGCGCCGTAGCGGGGGCGCAGTTCGCTCAGGGTGAGCACGGTGCGGCCCGCGGGCACCGCGGTGTGCGGCAGGCTCACGCGGATCTCGGCGTCGTCGCGGACCGCCTCGGCGGCCTCCTCACGCCGCTCGCGCGCCTCGTGGAGACGGTCTTCGTGCAGATCGCGGAGCTTGCCGGCCGACTCCTGCGCGGACCGCTTACGGGCGCCGGCGACGATTCTCGGGGCTCGCCGCTCGACGTCCATCTTCTTGCTGTTCCGCTGGCGGCGTGCCAGTTTGATGTGGGTCTCCTCCAGTTCGCGCTTTTGCCGACGCACATCCGCCTCGGCCACCCGCAGCATCCGCGCGGCCGCCTCCTGCTGGGTGGCCAGCGCCTCCCGGTAGGCGGACCAGCCGCCGCCGTACCAGGTCACCGACCCGGACCGCAGTTCGGCGATGCGGTCCACCCGCTCCAGCAGCTCACGGTCGTGGCTGACCACGACCAGCACACCGGAGCGCCAGGAGTCGACGGCGTCGTAGAGCCGCCGCCGTGCGAACAGGTCGAGGTTGTTGGTGGGTTCGTCGAGCAGCAGGACGTCGGGCCGTTCCAGAAGCAGGGCGGCCAGGCGCAGCAGTACGGTCTCCCCGCCGGAGAGATGGCCGACGGTGCGGTCCAGTTCGACATCGCCGAGCCCGAGTGAGCCCAGTGTCGCCAGGGCCCGCTCCTCGACATCCCAGTCGTCGCCGATCGTCTCGAAGTGGGCCTCGTCGACGTCTCCCGCCTCGATGGCGCTCAGGGCGGCGCGCCGCTCGGCGATGCCCAGGGCCTGGTCGACGCGGAGGGTGGTGTCGAGGGTGATGTTCTGCGGAAGGTAGGCGAGGCTGCCGCCGACGGTCACCGACCCCTGGGTGGGACGCAACCGGCCGGCGATCAGCCGCAGCAGGGTGGACTTGCCACTGCCGTTGGTGCCGACGAGGCCGGTGCGGCCCCGTCCGATGCCGAGCGAGAGCCCGTCGAAGACGGTCGTGCCGTCCGGCCACTGGAAGGACACGGCCGAGCAGGTCACGGAGGCGCTGGGGGTGGGGGATGCTGCCATGGTGTTCTCGCATTCGCAAGCGCTGTGAAAAGGGGCTACGTATGCGAGCACCACGCGGCGACCAAGCCGGGGAATGGGGTGCGGCCCTCCGAAGGGTGAGGGACGGCGTATGCACCGAGGTCGCATCCACGCGGGTCACGGGCGGCAAGAAGGCCGGCTACGGCGTGACGGGCTACGGCTTGTGCCGTACCGCGCGGTGATCGCGAACCTCAGATACGCAACGTCCACCTCTATCGGAGACAACAGGACTCAGGAAGTGTAGCGCAGCCGTGGTGCGTGATGTCGTGTGCGCTGCCGGGCGGGGCCGCGGTGCCACCTTCCTGCCAACCTTTCCCGCGCCCCCGCTTCCGCGGACGACCGCCGTTACGATCACCCGCGTGACCTGGCGGCGCACCGGTACCGAGGCGCGCCGCCCGTTTCGGATCGCATGGATCATCGAATCAAGGGGCGTGAGAAGTGAACAGCCGGTTACGCATCGCGGCCGTGTCGGCCGTCTCCCTGGTGTCGTTCCTGGGTGGTACGACCGTGGCCACGGCCCAGGAGTCCGACCCGGCGCCGAAGTCCTGTGACGGTGTCCGGCTGACCGGCGAGCTTCCCGTTCCGGCGCCCGGCCAGGGCGTCTCGGGGCAGATCACCATTGGCGCCGACTGCAAGCCGGAACCGGTCTCCGTCCAGCACGGCCCGGCATCGGCCCGCTCGGCCCGCACCGCCACCGCCGCCACTGCCGGGCATCAGCTGCGTGGCTGGAACGAGATGTACGACTGCTGCAACATCCGGATGACGGGCCTGTACACCGCCTCCTCGTGGGACACGGCGAACGGCCGCGTCACCACGGCCGGCACCACGGCCACCCAGGAGTGGAACCGCGAGCCGTGGGACGCCGGTTGGTCGCTCACCTCGCAGACCGCGAAGGACGACTGTGTCACCGACTGCGCCGAGGTCAACTCCGAGGCGCACGCCGACTTCGCGTACCAGGGTGTCTTCGACCCGACCGGCGACTGGTACAACAACACCCACCACTCCTACGTCCAGTTGAAGACCGACGGGACGGCGAGCTGCCGCTTCGATGTGGAGCTGCGGCACACCTTTGTGGGGTGGAACTGGCGGTACGGCTGCGAGTGACCGCACCGGCGGCGCGGTAGCACACGACGTGGCCCCGCCTCGCACGATGCGGGTGGCCGGGTCCAGGGCGAACACCGCCCGGGGCCCGGTCAGGCGGGTGCCGCGTCACGATGCCCCAGCGCACCCGAGCAGTATCCGGGCCAGCTCACGCGGCTGGGAGAACATCGGCCAGTGGCCGGTGTCCAACTCGACCAGCCGCCAGTGCTCGCTCTTCAGCAACTCGGCCACATCGCTCATTGGCTCATCGCCGTCGAGCAGGCACTTGATGTACGTGGCCGGAAGCCCGCCGAGCGGGCGCGCCAGCACGGCGGGCTCGGACAGCGTGGCGCCCGGATGCGGCGTGGAACCGCCCACGATCCGCGCGATCTGCTCGTCGGTGAGCCCCTGGCCCTCGCAGCCGGCCTCGGTCAGGGGCGCCCAGAAGCCGCCGTTCGCGGCCATCGACGCCTCCACCATGGCCCGGCCGCCGGGCCAGGCCGACAGGAACGACTCACCGTCCGCCGGAACGTTGGAGTCCACGAACACCACATGGGCCAGCCGGTCGCCGATGCGCTCGGCGGCCTGACCGACCGGGATGCCCGAATAGCTGTGCCCCACCAGGACCACATCACGCAGATCGAGGCGCTCGATCTCGCCGACGATGTCCTGGACGTGGGTCTGCTGCCCGGCCTGTACACCCTGCTTCTCGGCGAGTCCGGACAGCGTGAGGGCATGGACGCCGTGTCCGGCAGCGCGCAGCTCCGGCACCACCCCGTCCCATGCCCACGACCCCAGCCACGCACCCGCCACCAGTACGAATTCCGTCATGGCGGCAAGGTAGCGAGGGGGTCCGACAATGGACCGCCGGATCAGGACCTGCCGGACGCGTGCGTCGCCCAGTCGCCCGTCGCAGGGCAGATCGACCCCCGCCCCGCCACTGACCGGAACCAGCGATTTCGAGCGGTTTCATCCGGCCTGAGCGGGAAACCCGCTCGTGTCGGGCCGCCCCGTCAGGTCGCCCGGCAAGGTACGGAGCGCATATGAAGTTGTCGTTTCTCGACCCGCTCTACGCGCGGCCCGGCCCATGGGCCGCCGTCTACCTGGACACCTCCCGCGACATCGAGGATCCGGAGAAGGCGATCGAGCTGCGCTGGCGGCACCTGCGCGACGCGCTGTCCGGCCAGGGCGTGGACAACGCCACCCTCTCCGCCCTGCACACCGCCGTGGGCAGCGACCGGGAGGTGTCCGGACGGCACGGACAGGCCCTGTTCGCCGCCCATGGACGGCTCGGACTGGCCGAGGAGCTCCCCGAGCCGCCGGCGGCCGATTCGGCCCGCTTCACCTCGATCCCCGATGTGCTGCCCCTGGTGCTGCAACACGCCCCGGACATCCCCTATGTGGCCGTGGCCCTCTCCCGGGCCTTCGCGGAGACCGACCTGGAAGAGGATGTGGTGGTGCACTACCAAGCCGGGCGGTGGCCCATGAGCCGAGTGGCACCGGAGCCCCGCTACAACCACATCGGCGCGGCCCGGGACTGGCCGGCGAACGCATTCGCGGTCGCCCATGAGCTGGAGAATCTGCGCCGCTGGACCGATGCCGAGACGATCGTGTTGCGGTGCGCGGCGGAGGACGTGTGGTTGCGCGGCGTGCTGGTCAACCATTTGCCCGAGCCCACCCAACAGCGCGTCGTCACCGTGCACGACAGCGGACGACCGGTGGCCGGACCCGGCCGGGCCCTGTTGGAGGCGGAGCTGAACGACACGCTGCGTGCCACGGTGAACGAAAAAGACCGGACCTTGACGCACCGCTACATGGCGCAGCGCGCCCGGCACCCGGACACCTCCGAAGGGCTGTCCGCCGCCATCACCGCCCTACAGCGTGGCCAGGCCCACTGCCTGCTGCTCACCCGCCCTGTGAACCTTCCGGAGTCGCTGTGGGCGGGGCCCGAGCCCACCCACGTCACGCTGACGGAGCCGGACCTCCACACCTTCGGCGTGCACACCGGACGGCAGGAGCCCGCCGGGGCCGTAGTGGTACGGGCCCTGGTGGGCACCGGCGCCGAGCTGATCACGGTCCCGCGTGAGGAACTGTCGCTGGAGGACGGGGTCGGGGTGCTGCTGCGCTACCACGACCCGTATACGTGAGGTCCGCCGCACCCGCATCACGGCTCCGACGCGTAAGACCCGCGTACGTAAAGCCGGTGCGCCCAAAGCCTCCGAGGATCTCGGGCTCAAAGGACCTCGAGGGGCACGGGCCCCGTGGGCGGGGGGAAGGCGCGGTCCAGCGCGTCCAGGTCCTCCGGGGTGAGCTCGAGATCCAGCGCGGCGTGGTTCTCCTCGACATGGTCGACCCGCCCGGCCTTGGGGATCGCCGCCACCCCCTGCCTGAGCACCCACGCCAGCGCCACCTGCGCGGGCGTCGCGCCATGGGCCCGTGCGACCTCCCGCAGCGCACCGGAGCGCGGCAGGCGTCCCTGCTCGATGGGCGAATAGGCCATCAGGGGGATGTCGCGCCGGTGACACCAGGGCATGAGGTCGTACTCGACACCGCGCCGGGTGAGGTTGTAGAGCACCTGGTCGACGGCGACACCGTCGCCACCGGGGATGGCGACGAGATCCGTCATGTCAGAGGCATCGAAGTTGCTCACACCCCAGTGGCGGATCTTGCCGCTGTCGGTCAGTTCGGCGAAGGCTTCGAGGGTCTCCTCCAGCGGGACCCGCCCCCGCCAGTGCAGCAGATACAGATCCAGCCGGTCCGTGCCAAGCCGCCGCAGGCTGTCCTCACAGGCCGCGATGGTGCCACTGCGGTCGGCGTGGCCGGGGAGTACCTTGCTGACCAGGAAGACCTCGTCGCGGCGGCCGGCGATCGCCTCTCCGACGAGTTCCTCGGAGGCGCCGCTGCCGTACATCTCGGCCGTGTCCACGACGGTCATGCCGAGGTCGAGTCCGCGCCGCAGCGCCGCGATCTCATCGGCACGGCGCCGAGGGTGGTCACCCATGTGCCAGGTGCCCTGGCCGAGCAGCGGCATCCGCTCCCCCGAGGGCAGCGGGACGGTGTCCGGTGCGCTGGTCATCTTGTCCGCCTCCCTGGTTCCCCGGCTGCCTCCCACGGTAGGCGACGCCACGCGCCATGCGACGTCCGCACCGTGTGGCCCCGGGGGCGCGGTCATCTCCGCGCCCCCGGGGCGGGCCGAATGTGTCGACCCGCCCCTGAATGCCTCCCTGACGAGAACCGGGAAATTCCGGTGCCGAGAACTTACGCGGTTTCGGGGCGCCGCGCGGTGGCGATGAGATAACCCAGCTCGGGCATTTCCATGTTCTCACCCTCGGCGGGCTTCAACTTATTGAAGACCTCCGGGTCGACCTTGGACGCCAGCTGCTCCATGTTCTGGGCCATGGCCTCACCGAGCCGCCGGACCGACTGCTTGGTGGTGCTTTCGCTGACGTCGAGCAGCTCCGTACAGCGCAGCCCGGCCTGGCGCAGCATCGCCGGGTATGTCTCGAAAGACGCGGGCGGCTGGGTGAGGTACCGCTGGAGAATGTTCTCGATGACCGGCCGCCGCTCCTCGGATATCTCCTCGCGCTCGTAGTTGTCGGTGAGCGCCAGTCGGCCGCCCGGGCGCAGAACGCGGGCGGCCTCCGCGAGGGCCGCCGCCCGATCGGGCATCTGCATCACGGATTCCAGCATCCAGATGGCGTCGAAGGAGCCGTCGTCGAAGGCCAGGTCCATCGCGTCGCCGTACTGGAAGGTGACCTTGCCGCTCACCCCGGCGGCCTCGGCCAGTTCATTTGCCTTCTCGACCTGCTTACGGCTGACGCTGATGCCCACCACCTCGGCACCCGTCTTCTGCGCGAGCCTGATCGCGGGCCCGCCGAAGCCGCAGCCGATGTCCAGGACCCGGGAGCCGGCGCCGATGCGCAGCCGCGCGATCATCATGTCGGTGAGCCGGTCGGCGGCGTCCTCCAGGGTGGTGCTGTCCTCCTGGCTGTTCCAGAAGCCGACATGGATGTTCGGGCCGTACAGCGAGGCGTCGAACATGCCCACCAGCTGGTCGTAGAACTCTCCGACCCGCTCACCGACCGCGCTGACATTGGACGTCATGATGTTTCCTCCCGCAGTAATGGAAAGGTCTTCGGCGACATCAGAAATCCGCGAGCGCCTTCCCCGTTTTTTCTTCCGCGCTTCGAATGAGCGCGAGCCTATCAGGATGTCAGGCAATGCGAATCACACGTTCTCCGCAAGCCAGTTGAGGACCGCTTCGGCGGCCACGCCGGCGAAATCCTCCATCATGGTGAAGTGGTCGCCGGGAACGTCGATACGGGTGAGCATGGCACCCCATGCCGATTCCTCGTCGTTCCCCTCCCCGGATCCCGGAAAGGATTCCTCCGCTTTCACCGTGAGAATCGGCGCGTCGATCGGCGTCGGCCCCCAGTCGGAGAAGAGGCGCAGATAGCCGCCCATCGCGGTCAGCCTGCCCTCGTCCACCACGCCGAACATCTTTTCCCGGTCGAACATCTTGCCGGACAGATTCGTCTGGATCCACGGCAACGCCTCGCTGCGCGGCAGATAGGTGTCCAGCAGGACGACCGCCGAGGGCGCGCTGCCACGCGCCTCCAGCCACCCGGCGACCGCCTGGGCGATCCAGCCGCCGGACGAGCGTCCGACGAGCACGAACGGCTTCTCTCCGACACAGCGCAGCACCGCCTCCGCCTGCATCTCCACGACGGCGTCGACGCTCGCCGGAAGCAGCTCCCCCTTGCCGAAGCCGGGCTCGGGCAGCACGGAGACATCGCGGCGGCCCCGGAACCCGGCCGCGAAGCGGGCGTACTCACGCGGTCCGGAGATGGCGACCAACGACGGGAAGCACACCAGCCCCGGCGCCGTACTGCCCTTGGAGAGCCGCACCAGCTTGGGCGGGGTGGTCAGCTCCGCCGCCGTACGGAACGAAGGGCGCAGCCGGGCCGCTGCCATGAGCAACTGGGTGCCCGCCACGTACTGTTCATCGGCGCACGCCTGCCGGTACAGCTCCTCGATCGTCGAGCCGGTCGGGGCCTTGACCGCGCCGGGGGGTGTGGCCGTGGTCGTGGTCTGGTGCGGCGCTCCGGCGGCGGGCGCTTCGTCCTGGGGTGCGGAGTCGGGGGCGCCGGGGACCAGTTGGGCGCGCAGGTGGGCGGCGAGCGCCGCGGGTGTGGTGTGCTCGAAGAGCAGCGTGGCGGGCAGATTGAGACCGGTGGCGAGGTTGAGCCGGTTGCGGATCTCCACGGCGGTGAGCGAGGTGATGCCCAGCTCAAGGAAGGCGTGGTCGTCCTCCACCAGGTCCGGTGAGTCATGGCCGAGCACAGTGGCGGCATGGGTGCGCACCAGCTCGGTCAGGAGCTGGGTCTGCTCCCTGGCCGAGAGCCCGTTCAGGCGCTGCCCGATCGGCTCCACTCCCCCGGCGCCGGTGGCGGAGCCGGAGGCGGCGTTATGGGCGGTACGGCGGGCCGGGACCCGGACCAGCCCGCGCAGCAGATGCGGGACGCCGAAGGAGGCGGCCTGCACTCGTAGCGCGGCGATGTCGAGCCGCATGGGTACTAGGAGCGGGTGCGCATCGGTGGTGCTTTCCGGGTGCACGTCAGTGACGCTTTCCAGCCGGCCGCCGCCGCTCGCATCGGCGCCCTCGCCCGGGCCGGGGTCCCCGGCCCGGGCAGCCCGGGCATGCGCTTGCGCCGTCGCCGCGTCGAAGAGCGCCAGGCCCTCCTCGGACGACAGTGCGGTCACTCCCGCCCGGTTGAGCCGTTCGACGTCGTTGTCGTCCATGTGCCCCGTCATGGCGCTGCGTTCGGCCCACAGCCCCCAGGCCAGGGAGACCGCCGGAAGCCCCCCGGCCCTGCGCCGCTGCGCCAGCGCGTCCAGGAACGCGTTGGCCGCGGCGTAGTTGGCCTGGCCACTGCCACCGAACACGCCCGCCGCCGAGGAAAACAGCACGAACGCGGACAGCGGCAGGTCCTCCGTCAGCTCATGGAGGTTGATGGCGGCATCGGCCTTGGGCCGCAGCACCGTGTCGACGCGCTCCGGAGTCAGCGACCTGATCACCCCGTCGTCAAGCACACCGGCCGCGTGCACCACCCCGGTCAGCGGATGCTCGGCCGGTACGGAGGCCAGCAGCCGCGCCAGCGCGGCGCGGTCGGCCGTGTCGCAGGCGGCCAGGGACACCGAAGCCCCCGACGCGGTCAGCTCGTCCACCAGCTCGGCGGCGCCCGTGGCCTCGCGGCCCCGGCGGCTGGTCAGCAGCAGATGGCGTACGCCGTGCTCGGCCACCAGGTGACGCGCCACCAGGGAGCCCAGCACGCCCGTGGCGCCGGTGATGAGGACCGTTCCCTCCGGGTCCCACAGCGAAGTGGCCGCGGGCTCGCCGTCCCGCTCCCCGGCCGACGTGGACGCGGCCGCGCGGGCCGCCGGGACCCGAGCGAGTCGTGGCACCAGCACCGCACCGCCGCGCACCGCCATCTGCGGCTCGTCGCCCGACAGGGCCTGTGGCAGGGCGGCGGACGACGCCTCCTGGTCGTCCAGGTCGAGCAGCAGGAACCGATCGGGGTTCTCCGACTGCGCCGACCTCACCAGCCCCCACACCGCCGCGCAGGCCGGATCGGCGACCGGCTCCCCGGGCCGGACACCGACCGCCCCACGGGTGACCAGCACCAGCCGGGACCGTCCGAACCGCTCATCGGCCAGCCACGACTGCACCAGCGCGAGCGCCCGGTACGCCACGGCACGGACCGCCTCTGCGGACGGCGACGCGAGCGCCGCCGTATCCGCTTCGTCGCGCGTGGCGAGTGTGTGGGACGTGGGGGACGAGATCGAAGAGAGGGAGGACGGAGAGGAGAGGTGGGTTAGGGAGGTCAGGGAGGCGAACACCAGATCCGGCGCCGTTCGCCCCGCCTCGATGGCCTCTCCCAGAGCGGGCAGATCCGCATACGTCTCGGCCAGGGCACCGGCCGTGCCCGCCGACTTCAGCGCCGCCGACAGTCCCGTGTCGCCCTCGGCGAGCACGGCCCAGCGGTCAGCGGAGCCGGACGACAGCGACACCGCCGTGTTGAGCGCCGTCCACTCCAGGCTGAAGAGCGACTCGTGGAAGGCACCATGCGCCGCACCGAGCTGGTCGCGGGCGACCGCGCGAGTGACGAGCGACGCCACCGAGGCCACCGGCTGCCCCGACTCGTCGAGCGCGGTCAGCGACACCGCGTCCGCCCCGGCCGGTGCCAGCCGCACCCGCAGCGCGGACGCGCCGGTGGCATGCAGCGCCACGCCGCTCCAGGCGAAGGGAAGCCGGACCCGTCCGGTGCCGGCCCCCTCGTCCCGACGGACGTTGCCATCGGGCTCAGGGAGGCGGACGAAACCGCCGAAGGCCATCGCGTGCAACGCGGCGTCCAGCAGGGCCGGGTGGAGGCCGAAGCGCTCCGCGTCCTGCCGTGCCTCCTCGGCCAGGCGGACCTCCGCGAAGACCTCGTCGCCCTTGCGCCAGACGGCACGAAGCCCCTGGAAGGACGGCCCGTAGCCCAGCCCGGTCCGTGCGAACCGTTCGTAGAGCCCGCCGACGTCCACCGCCTCCGCACCGGCCGGTGGCCATGCCTCGGGCTCGGGGGCGCGATCGGTCGCCGCCGAGGCGCCGCCGCTGCCGAGCACACCGGTGGCGTGCTGCGTCCAGGGGCCGTCCTCCGTCTGTGCGTACACGCCGACCGAGCGCCGCCCCGCCTCGTCGGGACCGCCGACGGCGACCTGCAGCCGAACCGTGCCCTGCTCGGGCAGCACCAGCGGTGCTCCCAGGGTCAGTTCGTCCACCTGATCGCAGCCGACCGCGTCACCGGCCCGCATCAGCAACTCCACGAAGGCCGTGCCTGGCAGCAGCGTGACATCCGCCACCGCGTGGTCGGCGAGCCAGGGGTGAGTACGGAGCGAGAGCCGACCGGTGAGCAGGAAACCGTCCGAGTCGGGCAGCGGCACGGCGGCCCCCAGCAACGGATGCCCGGCCGAGTCCAGCCCCACCGAGGCCACATCACCCGCGGTCTCGACGGCCTCGGACTCCAGCCAGAAGTGGGTGCGCTGGAAGGCATACGTCGGCAGATCCACGCGCTCCGCGCCCGTTCCCGCGAAAAGCCCTGCCCAGTTGACGGACGCGCCACCCACGTATGCCACTGCCAGGGAGGTCATGAAGCGCTCCAGACCACCTTCGTCGCGGCGCAACGAACCGACGGCGGTGACGCGGGTGCCGTGGTCCTCGGCGGTCTGCTCCACCCCCATCGTGAGCACCGGATGGGCGCTGGCCTCGATGAACATATCGAAACCGTCGGCCAGCAGGGCGCGCACGGTCTCGTCGAAACGGACCGTCTGACGCAGATTGCGGTACCAGTACCCGGCGTCGAGTTCCTCGGTGTCCAGCACACCTGCCGTGACCGTGGAGTAGAACGGCACCGACGAAGCCCGGGGAGCGATAGCCGCCAGCTCCCTCAGCAACTCCTCCTCGATGTCCTCCACATGTCCGCAGTGCGAGGCGTAGTCCACGGGGATACGCCGCGCCCGGACCTCGTCCGCCTCACACGCCGCCAGCAACTCGTCCAACGCGTCCGCGTCACCGGAGACCACGACCGCCGAGGGCCCGTTCACCGCCGCCACCGACAACCGCTCACCCCACCGGCCCAACCGCTCCCGCACCTCCTCCACCGGCAACGACACCGACACCATCCCGCCCAGCCCCGACAACGCACGCAACGCCTTGCTCCGCAACGCCACCACCCGCGCCGCGTCCTCCAACGACAACGCACCCGCCACACACGCCGCCGCGATCTCACCCTGCGAATGACCGATGACCGCCGCAGGCTCCACCCCGTACGAACGCCACAACTCCGCCAACGACACCATCACCGCGAACAGAGCAGGCTGCACCACATCCACCCGCTCCAACGCCTCCGCAGCACCCTCACCACCCCGCAACACATCCCCAAGCGACCAATCCACGAACGGCGCCAACGCCGCCGCACACTCACCCACCCGCTCCGCGAACACCGGCGACGACTCCAGCAACCCCGCCGCCATCCCCACCCACTGCGACCCCTGACCAGGGAAGACAAAGGCCGCACGGGTGTCGGAGCCGATCACGGCCCCGCGCACCACACCTGTCGCCTCGCGGCCCTCGGCCAGCGCGGTCAGGCCGCTGACGAGCGCGGTACGGTCACCGCCCAGCACCACCGCCCGTCGCTCGAACGCCGAGCGCGTGGTGACCAGCGACAGACCGATGTCCGTCACCGCTGGGCCGGTCTCCCCGGCCACGAGCGAGAGGAGTCGCCCGGCCTGCTCACGCACACCGGCATCGGACTTCGCCGACAGCACCCATGGCACCACAGCGGGCGCCAACTCCCCGTCTTCCTCAGAGCTTTCACCCTCTGTCGACGGCGCCTGCTCGAGGATGATGTGCGCATTCGTGCCGCTGAGGCCGAAGGACGAGACGCCCGCCCGACGTGGACGGTCAGTCTCGGGCCAGGGCCTGGCCTCGGTGAGCAGCTTGACGGCTCCGGCCGTCCAGTCGATGTGCGTCGACGGTTCGTCGACGCCCAGCGTCTGGGGCAGCAGACCATGGCGCATGGCGAGCACCATCTTCATGATGCCCGCGACACCGGCCGCGGCCTGGGTGTGTCCGATGTTGGACTTGATCGAGCCGAGCCACAGGGGCTGGTCGTCGGCGCGTTCACGGCCGTACGTGGCCAGCAGCGCCTGCGCCTCGATGGGGTCGCCCAGCGTCGTACCCGTACCGTGTGCCTCCACCGCGTCCACCTCGGCGGCCGACAGCCGTGCGTTCGCCAGCGCCGCCCGGATCACCCGCTGCTGCGAGGGGCCGTTGGGCGCGGTGAGGCCGTTGCTGGCACCGTCCTGGTTGACGGCGGAGCCACGTACCACCGCCAGCACCTGGTGGCCGTTGCGGCGCGCGTCCGACAGCCGCTCCAGCAGCAGCATGCCCACGCCCTCGCCCCAGCCCGTGCCATCGGCGGCCGCCGCGAACGGCTTGCACCGGCCGTCCGGCGCCAGCCCGCGCTGACGGCTGAACTCCACGAAGGTGGCGGGGGTCGACATCACCGCCACTCCGCCCGCCAGCGCCAGCGAGCACTCGCCCTGCCGCAGCGCCTGCGCCGCCAAGTGCAACGCCACCAACGACGACGAGCATGCGGTGTCGATGGTCACGGCCGGACCCTCGAGACCGAAGGTGTAGGCGACCCGCCCCGATGCGATGCTTCCGGACCCACCCGTGGCGAGGTAGCCCTCGGCGCCCTCGGGGATGCTCCGGAGCTGGGATCCATAGTCGTGGTACATCAGACCAGCGAAGACACCGGTCGCGCTGCCCCGAAGGGTCGTCGCGTCGATTCCGGCCCGCTCGAACGCCTCCCATGACGTCTCCAGCAGCAGCCGCTGCTGCGGATCCATCGCCAGCGCCTCACGCGGCGAGATTCCGAAGAACGCCGGGTCGAACTCGCCGGCGGTGTGCAGGAAGCCGCCCTCCCGCGCATAGCTCTTGCCGTCCGCCTCCGGGTCGGGGTCGTACAGCCCCGCCACATCCCAGCCACGGTTGACGGGGAAGCCGGAAATGGCCTCGTCGCCCGCCGCGAGCAGCCTCCACAGCTCTTCCGGGGACCG
>NZ_JAAAYH010000125.1:0-21018 GCF_018035285.1 Streptomyces sp. MK37H
CCCGTGAAGCCGGACGCCGGTGCGGGCGGACGACGTCAGCGGCGGAGGGCGAGTTCGGCCCAGACCGTCTTGCAGATCAGCTCGGGCACGACGCCCCAGCGGTTCGCCAGCTCCTCGACGAGCAGGAGCCCGTGGCCGTTTTCGCCGGGGTCGCTCACGCCGTCTTTCGGGCGGAGGCTCGGCAGTCGCTCCACGCGGGGGTCTCGCACCTCGACGCGGAGTACGTCGTCGGTAGCGCTGAGGGTGAGGCGGAAGTTCCGGCCCGGTACGCGGCCGTGCAGCGCGGCGTTCGCGGCCAGCTCGGCGATGATCAACGCCGCCGTCTCGAACGGCAGCCCCCACGAGCGCAGCCGCTCGGTCGCGAGCAGCCGGGCGAGGCGCGCGCCCTTGCGGGTGGCGGACAGCAACACGGTGAAGTGGAGCGCTTCGGACGCGGAAACGGAAGTGTCTGTTCGGGTGATTTGTTGGCTCACATCACTCAGCGTGGCCAAGCCCACATAGGCTGAAAAGTAGCGACGCCGCTACGGATGGTGAGCGTCCGGGGCGGGGCCGGCTCTGTCCGGCCCGTACGCCGTGACGCGCCCCGGGCAGCGGCGTTGGGCAGGAACAGACCTCGGAGGTGGGGCACGCATGAGTGAGGACCAGGGGCTGGAAGAAGACGACAGCGGTGCCGTGATGCGAGCGGTCGGCCGTCAGATCAAGCTGTGGCGCGAGGCAGCGGGGCTGCGGCAGGCGGAGTTGGGGGCGGCGATCGGTTACGGGGAGGAGCTGGTTTCGGCCGTCGAGCGGGCGCGGCGCATTCCCCGGCCGGAGTTCCTGGACAAGGCGGATGAGGTCCTGGGGGCGGGCGGCAAGATCGCGGCGATGAAGAAGGATGTCGCGGAGGCGCGGTATCCGAAGAAGGTACGGGATCTGGCGCGGTTGGAGTCGGAGGCGGTCGAGCTGTGCGCCTACAACAACTCGGTCATCCAGGGGCTCTTGCAGACTGAGGAGTATGCGCGGGCGGTGTTCGGCGATCGCCGTCCGGCGTTCCTTGAGGAAGAGGTGGAGAGGCGGGTAGCTGCGCGATTGGCTCGCCAGGCGGTGTTTGATGGCGCGCCGGCGCGTCCTGTCTTCAACTTCGTGCAGTGCGAGTCGACGCTACGCCGCCCTCTTGGCGGCAGAATGGTGATGCGACGGCAGCTCGCACGTCTCCTGGAAATCGGCCGGTTGCGCAACGTGGATCTTCAGGTCCTGCCGCTGAGCCGCGAGGAGAACTCTGGCGTCGACGGTCCGTTCCGGTTGCTCAAGCTGAAGGACGGCACGTTGGTCGGGCACACGGAAGTGCAGCTCTTCAGCCGCGTGGTTGCTAACCCCAAAGAGACCCGAATCCTCGACGTCCGCTATGGGATCATCCGGGCGCAGGCTCTCACACCACGGGAGTCACTGGCCTTCATCGAGAAAGTGCTGGGAGAGACATGAGCCTCAAGCCCAATGAGTGGATAAAGAGCAGTTACAGCACAGCCGACGGCCCCGACTGCGTCGAGGTCGCATGGATGAAGAGCAGCTATAGCACGGACGATGGTCCTGCCTGTGTTGAGGTCGCCGCCACCCCCGGCACCATCCACGTCCGCGACTCCAAAGCCGCCCCCCAGGGCCCCCGGCTCGCGTTCACGCCGGACGCGTGGACCCGCTTCGTGACGTACGCCGCTGAGCGCTGATCACTCGGCGGCCGTCAACCTCGCGCCGTTCGGTTCCTCCCTATGTGCGGCTTTGCCGCACATAGGGGCGCTACCGAGACCCAAATCGATCACATGTAGTCGTCACGGGACCGCCGGGCCCCCGATGTACCTGCCATTCGCACCGTAGGGCCACTCGTTCGCGACGCAGCCCTTGAGCCCGTATATCTGCTGCATCATCACCGGCGCCCGTTTGCCCTTCCCGGGGCAGGTCTCGTGGCCGTGGCCGATGCGGTGGCCGACCTCGTGGTTGACGATCAGTGCCCGGTAGCCGTTGATGGGGCCGGAGAACTCCGGCGAGCCGGTGTTCCAGCGTTTGAGGTTGACCATGATCTGGGAGCCGGCGTCGCAGTTGACCTCGCCATGGGTGTCCAGGCCCGCGGCGCCGCAGATCTCGTCGACCGTGTCCGGGGTGGCGATCTTCACCTCGAAGTCGGAGGGGCCGTCGGCGACCAGCTGGAAGGAGTGGATGCCGTCGTTGGTCCAGCCGCGCTTGTCGGCGAGGATCGCCGAGATCTCGGCCGCGGCCCGCTTCGCGTCGACGCCGGTGCCCTTCTCCACCATGACCTTGAACCGCCGCGGATCGTTTCCCTTGCCGATCACCGCGCCGGAGGACTTCGCGGTGACGAACTCGCCGGTCGCGGCGGTGGGGGAGCCGGGGCGAGGTCTGGAGGTGGCCGAGATGGCGTCGGGCGGCAGGGCTGCCGGGGCCGTGGCGCGGGCCGCGCCCTTGCCGTCGCCGTCGACGTCGCGTAACGCGAACACGACCCCGGCGATCAGGGCCGCACCGGCGGCCAGTGCCACCGCCACGTTCCGGGGGCGGGCGCTCCGGGTGGTGCGCCCCCGGCGTCCTGGTGGTGAGGTGGACGGGCCGGGGGCCTGCGCGGTGGAGATCATGGGGGGCGCTTCCAGGGGTGTCGGCGGGGCGGGTGAATCGGCCGCGTGCGCATGCCGCATGAGCATGCCGGTGCCCCGGAGTGCGAGTGTGTCGTGTGTTCCCCTGGAGACAGACGTGCGGGGAGGGTGACCGGTTGGGGGTGTGTGCCCTGCTGTGCGCCGCGTCACATCGGGTGACGTCCCGGATCTCACACTCGCACGTGAGGACCGTGCCCCGGCCTCCGCTGCGTGGCGATGCGCGCCGAGTTTGAAGCGCGCCCCGTGAGGGGTACGCTTCCGGGCCCCTGATTGGCGTCCGGAGCAGCCGCTATGGCACACTAGCCAGGTTGCTCGGTTGAGTGCCGATGCTGCGCGCCTCTCGCCGGGAGGACTGGAAGCGAGTCCCACGGTACTCGTCGCCCCTGATCAGGGGCGGAAGTACGGGAATCTTCCGGGAAGCGTCAGCGGGGCCCCAGCCAGGCGCCCGGTGGGTGACTTTCTCCCCCAGCAGCCCCCTTCACCAGGGATCTCCGTGTGGAGATTTATGAGAGGGACTGCGACACGCCCGACCGCGTGGGTCGGAAGTGGGGTGGAGGAGGACGCGAACGCCACCGGGTCCCAGAGCGTTACGAGAGACAGGACTACGAAGTAGCCATGGCGGGACAGAAGATCCGCATCCGGCTCAAGGCCTACGACCACGAGGTCATCGACTCCTCGGCGAAGAAGATCGTCGAGACGGTGACCCGCACTGGTGCGTCGGTCGCGGGCCCGGTGCCGCTGCCCACAGAGAAGAACGTGTACTGCGTCATCAAGTCGCCGCACAAGTACAAGGACTCGCGCGAGCACTTCGAGATGCGTACGCACAAGCGCCTCATCGACATCCTCGACCCCACGCCGAAGACCGTCGACTCGCTGATGCGTCTCGACCTGCCGGCGGGCGTCGACATCGAGATCAAGCTCTGAGGTGACGCGCGAGATGGCTAAGCAGATCAAGGGCGTCCTGGGCGAGAAGCTCGGCATGACGCAGGTGTGGGACGAGAACAACCGCGTCGTCCCGGTCACCGTCGTCAAGGCCGGTCCCTGCGTCGTGACCCAGGTCCGCACCGATGACGCGGACGGCTACAGCGCCGTCCAGATCGCCTTCGGCGAGATCGACCCGCGCAAGGTGAACAAGCCGCTCAAGGGCCACTTCGCCAAGGCGGATGTGACCCCGCGCCGCCACCTGGTGGAGCTGCGTACCGCCGACGCCGGTGAGTACACGCTCGGCCAGGAGGTCACGGCCGAGGTGTTCGAGTCCGGTGTCAAGGTCGACGTGACCGGCACCAGCAAGGGCAAGGGCACCGCCGGTGTCATGAAGCGCCACGGCTTCGGCGGCCTCGGCGCCGGCCACGGCACCCAGCGCAAGCACCGCTCGCCGGGCTCCATCGGTGGCTGCGCCACCCCGGGCCGCGTGTTCAAGGGCCTGCGCATGGCCGGCCGCATGGGCAATGAGCGGGTCACCACCCAGAACCTGACCGTCCACGCCGTTGACGCGGAGAAGGGTCTGCTCCTGATCAAGGGAGCGGTTCCTGGTCCGAACGGCGGCCTCGTCCTGGTCCGTACCGCGGCCAAGGGGGCCTGAGGTAACCGATGAGCACCATTGACATCCTTTCGCCGGCAGGCGACAAGGCCGGGACCGTCGAACTCCCCGCGGAGATCTTCGACGCGCAGGTCAGCGTTCCGCTGATCCACCAGGTCGTCGTCGCCCAGCTGGCCGCTGCCCGCCAGGGCACGCACAAGACCAAGACCCGTGGTGAGGTCCGCGGCGGTGGCAAGAAGCCGTACCGCCAGAAGGGCACCGGCCGCGCGCGCCAGGGCTCGACCCGTGCGCCGCAGTTCGCCGGCGGTGGCGTCGTGCACGGCCCCGTGCCGCGCGACTACAGCCAGCGCACCCCGAAGAAGATGAAGGCCGCCGCGCTGCGCGGTGCCCTCTCCGACCGGGCGCGTCACGAGCGCATCCACGTCGTGACCGGCGTGGTCGACGGTGAGATCTCCACCAAGGCCGCGAAGGCCCTGCTGGGCAGGATCAGCGAGCGCAAGAACGTGCTCCTGGTCGCCGAGCGGAGCGACGAGGCCGCGTGGCTGTCCGCCCGCAACCTGCCCCAGGTGCACATCCTGGAGCCGGGCCAGCTGAACACGTACGACGTGCTCGTCTCCGACGACGTGGTCTTCACCAAGGCCGCCTTCGAGTCCTTCGTGGCTGGTCCCAAGGCCGCTGAGAAGACCGAAGGGAGCGCCGCCTGATGAGTGAGGCGACCGCTGTCACCAGCAAGACCTTCACCGACCCCCGCGACATCCTCGTCAAGCCGGTGGTCTCGGAGAAGAGCTACGCGCTGCTGGACGAGAACAAGTACACGTTCATCGTCGACCCGCGCGCGAACAAGACCCAGATCAAGCAGGCCGTCGAGGCGGTCTTCTCGGTCAAGGTCACCGGGGTCAACACGATCAACCGCCAGGGCAAGCGCAAGCGCACCCGCACCGGTTTCGGCAAGCGCAAGGACACCAAGCGCGCCATCGTGACCCTCGCCGAGGGCGACCGCATCGACATCTTCGGCGGCCCGGTCTCCTAACGGAGATCGGAACGTCCAGAAGTCCGGAATCTTCCGAGGACTGAGAAATGGGTATCCGCAAGTACAAGCCGACGACCCCGGGCCGTCGTGGCTCCAGCGTCGCCGACTTCGTCGAGATCACGCGGTCCACGCCGGAGAAGTCGCTGGTCCGCCCGCTGCACAGCAAGGGTGGTCGTAACAACGCCGGCCGCATCACGGTCCGCCACCAGGGTGGCGGTCACAAGCGTGCGTACCGCGTGATCGACTTCCGCCGTCACGACAAGGACGGCGTCCCGGCGAAGGTCGCGCACATCGAATACGACCCCAACCGCACCGCGCGCATCGCGCTGCTGCACTACGCCGACGGCGAGAAGCGCTACATCCTCGCGCCGCGCGGCCTGACGCAGGGCGACCGGATCGAGAACGGCCCCGGCGCCGACATCAAGCCCGGTAACAACCTCTCGCTGCGCAACATCCCGGTTGGTACCACGCTCCACGCCATCGAGCTGCGGCCCGGCGGCGGCGCGAAGTTCGCCCGCTCCGCGGGTGCCTCCGTGCAGCTGCTGGCGAAGGAGGGCTCCATGGCCCACCTCCGCATGCCGTCCGGTGAGATCCGCCTGGTCGACGTCCGCTGCCGCGCCACTGTCGGCGAGGTCGGCAACGCCGAGCAGTCGAACATCAACTGGGGCAAGGCCGGCCGCATGCGCTGGAAGGGCGTCCGCCCGACCGTTCGTGGTGTGGTCATGAACCCCGTCGACCACCCGCACGGTGGTGGTGAGGGCAAGACCTCCGGTGGTCGCCACCCGGTCTCGCCGTGGGGTCAGAAGGAGGGCCGTACGCGCTCGCCGAAGAAGGCCAGCAACAAGTACATCGTCCGCCGCCGCAAGACGAACAAGAAGCGCTAGGAGCGGGTTTAGATGCCGCGCAGTCTCAAGAAGGGGCCCTTCGTCGACGACCACCTGATCAAGAAGGTGGACACGCAGAACGAAGCAGGCACCAAGAACGTCATCAAGACCTGGTCCCGCCGCTCGATGATCGTCCCGGCCATGCTCGGCCACACGATCGCGGTGCACGACGGCCGCAAGCACGTCCCGGTGTTCGTCACCGAGTCGATGGTCGGCCACAAGCTCGGCGAGTTCGCGCCGACCCGCACCTTCCGCGGCCATGAGAAGGACGACCGCAAGTCGCGTCGTCGCTGATCAGCGGAAAAGACTCATGACAGACACCGAAGGGACAACCATGGAAGCCAGGGCCCAGGCGCGGTACATCCGCGTCACGCCCATGAAGGCCCGCCGCGTGGTGGACCTCATCCGTGGCATGAGTGCCACGGAGGCCCAGGCGGTCCTGCGTTTCGCCCCGCAGGCCGCGAGCGTGCCGGTCGGCAAGGTGCTGGACAGCGCCATCGCCAACGCCGCGCACAACTACGACCACACCGACGCCGACAGCCTCGTCATCTCCGAGGCCTATGTCGACGAGGGCCCGACCCTGAAGCGGTTCCGTCCGCGCGCCCAGGGCCGCGCCTACCGGATCCGCAAGCGGACCAGCCACATCACCGTGGTCGTCAGCAGCAAGGAAGGAACCCGGTAATGGGCCAGAAGGTAAACCCGCACGGGTTCCGGCTCGGCATCACCACCGACTTCAAGTCGCGGTGGTACGCCGACAAGCTGTACAAGGACTACGTCAAGGAAGACGTCGCCATCCGCCGGATGATGACGAAGGGCATGGAGCGCGCCGGTATCTCCAAGGTGGAGATCGAGCGCACCCGTGACCGCGTCCGCGTCGACATCCACACCGCCCGGCCGGGCATCGTCATCGGCCGCCGCGGCGCGGAGGCCGACCGTATCCGCGGCGAGCTGGAGAAGCTCACCGGCAAGCAGGTGCAGCTCAACATCCTCGAGGTGAAGAACCCCGAGGTGGACGCTCAGCTGGTGGCCCAGGCCGTCGCCGAGCAGCTGTCCTCCCGCGTCTCCTTCCGTCGTGCGATGCGCAAGTCGATGCAGAGCTCGATGAAGGCCGGTGCCAAGGGCATCAAGATCCAGTGTGGTGGCCGTCTCGGCGGCGCCGAGATGTCCCGCTCGGAGTTCTACCGCGAGGGCCGTGTGCCCCTGCACACGCTCCGCGCGAACGTCGACTACGGCTTCTTCGAGGCCAAGACCACCTTCGGCCGCATCGGCGTCAAGGTGTGGATCTACAAGGGCGACGTGAAGAACATCGCCGAGGTCCGCGCCGAGAACGCCGCCGCCCGCGCCGGCAACCGCCCGTCGCGTGGTGGCAGCGACCGCCCGCAGCGCCGTGGTGGCGAGCGCGGTGGCCGCGGCCGTAAGCCGCAGCAGTCCGCCGCGCCCGCCGAGGCCGGCAAGGCCGAGGCGCCCGCCGCGGCGGCGGCCGAGCCCAGCGCAGCCGGAAAGGAGAGCTGACCCCATGCTGATCCCTCGCAGGGTCAAGCACCGCAAGCAGCACCACCCCAAGCGGTCCGGCATGGCCAAGGGCGGTACGGAGCTGGCGTTCGGCGAGTACGGCATCCAGGCCGTCACCCCGGCGTACGTCACCAACCGTCAGATCGAGGCCGCTCGTATCGCGATGACCCGCCACATCAAGCGTGGCGGCAAGGTCTGGATCAACATCTACCCGGACCGTCCGCTGACGAAGAAGCCTGCCGAGACCCGCATGGGTTCCGGTAAGGGCTCGCCGGAGTGGTGGATCGCGAACGTCAAGCCCGGTCGGGTGATGTTCGAGCTGTCCTACCCGAACGAGAAGACTGCGCGTGAGGCGCTCACCCGCGCTGCTCACAAGCTCCCGATGAAGTGCCGGATCGTTCGGCGCGAGGCAGGTGAGTCGTGATGGCGGCCGGTACCAAGGCGTCCGAGCTGCGTGAGCTGAACAACGAGGACCTCGTTGGCAAGCTGCGTGAGGCCAAGGAAGAGCTGTTCAACCTCCGCTTCCAGGCGGCGACCGGACAGCTCGAGAACCACGGCCGGCTGAAGGCCGTCCGCAAGGACATCGCCCGGATCTACACCCTGATGCGGGAGCGCGAGCTCGGCATCGAGACGGTGGAGAGCGCCTGATGAGCGAGACGAATGTGACTGAGAACGCAACGCAGAACCGCGGCTTCCGCAAGACCCGTGAGGGTCTGGTCGTCAGCGACAAGATGGACAAGACCGTCGTCGTCGCAGTCGAGGACCGCGTCAAGCACGCGCTGTACGGCAAGGTCATCCGCCGTACCAACAAGCTCAAGGCGCACGACGAGCAGAACGCCGCGGGTGTCGGCGACCGCGTCCTCCTGATGGAGACCCGGCCGCTGTCCGCGACCAAGCGCTGGCGCGTCGTCGAGATCCTCGAGAAGGCCAAGTAATTCCTGCGGGGATTCCCCCGCAGGACAGTTCCGCCAGGCTTGGCGGGCCGTGCGCAAAACGTTTTGCGCACGGCCCGCCGGGAACCGGCAGACGATCAGGAGATAGACGTGATCCAGCAGGAGTCGCGACTGCGCGTCGCCGACAACACGGGCGCGAAGGAGATCCTTTGCATCCGTGTTCTCGGTGGCTCCGGTCGCCGCTACGCGGGCATTGGTGACGTCATCGTCGCCACCGTCAAGGACGCGATCCCCGGTGGCAACGTGAAGAAGGGTGACGTCGTCAAGGCGGTCATCGTGCGCACCGTGAAGGAGCGCCGCCGCCCGGACGGTTCGTACATCCGCTTCGACGAGAACGCGGCCGTCATCCTCAAGAACGATGGCGACCCCCGTGGCACCCGTATCTTCGGCCCGGTGGGCCGTGAGCTGCGCGAGAAGAAGTTCATGAAGATCATCTCGCTCGCGCCGGAGGTGCTGTAACCGATGAAGATCAAGAAGGGCGACCTGGTCCAGGTCATCACCGGTAAGGACAAGGGCAAGCAGGGCAAGGTCATCGCGGCCTTCCCGCGCGAGGACCGTGTCCTGGTCGAGGGTGTCAACCGGGTCAAGAAGCACACCAAGGCCGGACAGACCGCTCGTGGTTCGAAGACCGGCGGCATCGTGACGACCGAGGCCCCGATCCACGTGAGCAATGTGCAGCTCGTGGTGGAGAAGGACGGCAACAAGGTCGTCACCCGCGTCGGATACCGCTTCGACGACGAGGGCAACAAGATCCGCGTTGCCAAGCGGACCGGTGAGGACATCTGATGACTGCCACCACCACTGCACCGCGCCTCAAGGCGCGCTACCGCGAAGAGATCCAGGGCAAGCTGCAGGAGCAGTTCTCCTACGAGAACGTCATGCAGATCCCGGGTCTGACCAAGGTCGTGGTCAACATGGGTGTGGGCGACGCCGCCCGCGACTCCAAGCTGATCGAGGGCGCCATCCGCGACCTCGCCACGATCACCGGCCAGAAGCCCGCCGTCACCAAGGCCCGTAAGTCCATCGCGCAGTTCAAGCTGCGTGAGGGCCAGCCGATCGGTGCCCACGTCACCCTCCGCGGTGACCGCATGTGGGAGTTCCTGGACCGTCTGGTGTCGCTCGCGCTGCCGCGCATCCGCGACTTCCGCGGTCTGTCGCCGAAGCAGTTCGACGGCCGGGGCAACTACACCTTCGGTCTCACGGAGCAGGTCATGTTCCACGAGATCGACCAGGACAAGATCGACCGCGTCCGGGGTATGGACATCACCGTGGTGACCACGGCGACCAATGACGAAGAGGGCCGCGCCCTGCTGCGTCACCTCGGCTTCCCGTTCAAGGAGGCGTGAGCCGTGGCGAAGAAGGCTCTCATTGCCAAGGCCGCCCGCAAGCCCAAGTTCGGCGTGCGTGCGTACACGCGCTGCCAGCGCTGCGGACGTCCGCACTCCGTGTACCGCAAGTTCGGCCTGTGCCGCGTGTGCCTCCGTGAGATGGCTCACCGCGGCGAGCTGCCGGGCGTGACCAAGAGCTCCTGGTAACAACCCCAACGGGTTGATACCGGGCTCTCGGTAAGCAAATGGATGGCGAGGCCCGCCCGTCCGCTCCCGTAGAGTGGAAGGGTTGGGCGCTCGCCGCCCAGAATCCTTACTACGCCGTAGGTCCCCGCGCCGCACCCGTGCCCGCCACTGAGCGGGTGAGAGGGATGGCGCATACAGGAAACCCCGGCGAGAGAGGCCGAAGGCCATCATGACCATGACCGATCCGATCGCAGACATGCTGACGCGTCTGCGAAACGCGAACTCGGCGTACCACGACTCCGTCGTGATGCCCCACAGCAAGATCAAGTCGCATATCGCGGAGATCCTCCAGCAGGAGGGCTACATCACCGGCTGGAAGGTCGAGGACGCCGAGGTCGGCAAGAACCTCATCCTCGAGCTGAAGTTCGGTCCGAACCGCGAGCGCTCGATCGCCGGCATCAAGCGGATCTCGAAGCCGGGCCTGCGGGTCTACGCAAAGTCCACCAACCTGCCGAAGGTGCTCGGCGGCCTGGGCGTGGCGATCATCTCCACGTCGCACGGGCTCCTCACCGACAAGCAGGCCGGCAAGAAGGGCGTGGGTGGGGAAGTCCTCGCCTACGTCTGGTAACCAGGGAACGGAGGAAGCACATGTCGCGCATTGGCAAGCTGCCCATCCAGGTTCCCGCTGGTGTGGACGTCACCATCGATGGCCGCACGGTCGCCGTGAAGGGTCCCAAGGGCTCTCTCTCGCACACCGTCGCCGCGCCGATCGAGGTCGCCAAGGGTGAGGACAACGCCCTCGTTGTCACCCGCCCGAACGACGAGCGTCAGAACAAGGCCCTGCACGGCCTGTCGCGCACGCTGGTGGCGAACATGATCACCGGCGTGACCCAGGGCTACAGCAAGGCGCTCGAGATCAGCGGTGTCGGTTACCGCGTCCAGGCCAAGGGCTCCAACCTGGAGTTCTCCCTGGGCTACAGCCACCCGATCCTGGTCGAGGCCCCGGAGGGCATCACCTTCAAGGTGGAGTCCCCGACCAAGCTGAGCGTCGAGGGCATCGACAAGCAGAAGGTCGGCGAGGTCGCCGCGAACATCCGCAAGCTGCGCAAGCCCGACCCGTACAAGGCCAAGGGCGTGAAGTACGCGGGCGAGGTCATCCGCCGCAAGGTCGGAAAGGCTGGTAAGTAAGCCATGGCATACGGTGTGAAGATCGCCAAGGGCAACGCTCGCAAGGCCGCTGCCGTCAAGCGGCGTCACATCCGCGTCCGCAAGCGGGTCTCCGGTACGCCGGTCCGCCCCCGCCTCGTGGTGACGCGGTCCAACCGTCACATGGTGGCGCAGGTCATCGACGACATCGCGGGCCACACCCTGGCCTCGGCGTCGACGCTGGACAGCTCCATCCGGGCGGCCGAGGGCGACAAGAGCGCCCAGGCGCAGCAGGTCGGCGCCCTGGTGGCCGAGCGGGCGAAGGCCGCGGGCATCGAGGCCGTCGTGTTCGACCGCGGTGGCAACAAGTACGCCGGGCGCATCGCCGCTCTGGCGGACGCCGCCCGCGAGGCCGGGCTGAAGTTCTGAGCCCCGGTTCCAACGCAAAGCGGAAACGAGAGAGGTAAATCCAATGGCTGGACCCCAGCGCCGCGGTGGCGGCGCCGGTGGCGGCGAGCGGCGGGACCGGAAGGACCGGCGGGACGGTGGCGCTGCCGCCGAGAAGACCGCTTACGTCGAGCGTGTTGTCGCGATCAACCGCGTCGCCAAGGTTGTGAAGGGTGGTCGTCGCTTCAGCTTCACCGCGCTGGTCGTGGTGGGCGACGGTGACGGCACCGTGGGTGTCGGTTACGGCAAGGCCAAGGAGGTGCCGGCCGCGATCGCCAAGGGCGTGGAGGAGGCCAAGAAGCACTTCTTCAAGGTCCCCCGGATCGCCGGCACCATTCCGCACCCCATCCAGGGTGAGGAGGCCGCGGGTGTCGTGCTGCTGAAGCCGGCGTCGCCCGGTACCGGTGTGATCGCCGGTGGCCCGGTGCGTGCCGTGCTGGAGTGCGCGGGCATCCACGACGTGCTGAGCAAGTCGCTCGGCTCGTCGAACCCGATCAACATCGTGCACGCCACGGTGGCCGCTCTGCGGGGCCTTCAGCGCCCCGAGGAGATCGCGGCCCGCCGTGGGCTGCCGCTCGAGGACGTCGCTCCCGCCGCTCTGCTGCGGGCGCGTGCCGGGGTGGGTGTGTGAGCATGGCCCGCCTCAAGATCACGCAGACGAAGTCGTACATCGGCAGCAAGCAGAACCACCGCGACACTCTGCGTTCGCTCGGGCTGAAGAAGCTCGGCGACGTGGTCGTCAAGGAGGACCGCCCCGAGTTCCGCGGCATGGCGCAGACCGTGCGGCACCTCGTGACGGTCGAGGAGGTCGACTGACATGGCGGAGAACAACCCGCTGAAGGTCCACAACCTCCGGCCCGCCCCGGGCGCCAAGACCGCCAAGACCCGTGTCGGTCGTGGTGAGGCGTCCAAGGGTAAGACCGCTGGTCGTGGCACCAAGGGCACCAAGGCCCGCTACCAGGTTCCGGAGCGCTTCGAGGGTGGGCAGATGCCCCTCCACATGCGGCTCCCGAAGCTCAAGGGCTTCAAGAACCCCTTCCGCACCGAGTACCAGGTCGTGAACCTGGACAAGCTGGCCGCGCTCTACCCCGAGGGTGGCGAGGTCACGGTGGCCGACCTGGTCGCCAAGGGTGCGGTTCGCAAGAACCAGCTCGTCAAGGTGCTGGGCTCCGGTGAGGTCTCCGTGGCGCTCCAGGTGACGGTCGACGCCGTCTCCGGCTCCGCCAAGGAGAAGATCACCGCCGCCGGTGGCACCGTCACCGAGCTCGTCTGAGCACGGTGCGTTTCTGACCGGGGGTGCCCCAGATACGGGGCATCCCCGGTTGGTCGTTCCAAGCGGGGCCGGGTCGCCGGTAAGGTGGCTGGCGTTGTTACCTTCCGCGCGGTACGTCTCCGCGCGGGTCCTGGCTGATAAGTATCCGTCGATCCTCAAGACCGTCACCTCTCGCGAAGCGACGCGGGGGGCGCAGGAGGCACCGTGCTCACCGCGTTCGCCCGGGCGTTCAAGACGCCCGACCTGCGCAAGAAGCTGCTGTTCACGCTGGGCATCATCGTGCTCTTCCGGCTCGGGCAACATATCCCGATCCCGGGCATCGACTACAAGAACGTCCAGACGTGCATGGACCTCGCCAAGGGCCAGCAGGGGCTGTTCGGCCTGGTCAACATGTTCAGTGGTGGCGCACTGCTCCAGATCACCATCTTCGCGCTAGGGATCATGCCGTACATCACGGCGAGCATCATCCTGCAGCTGCTGACCGTGGTGATCCCGCGCCTTGAGGCCCTCAAGAAGGAGGGCCAGGCCGGTCAAGGGAAGATCACGCAGTACACCCGCTATCTGACCATCGCGCTGGCGATCCTCCAGGGCACCGGCCTGGTGGCCACCGCCCGCAGCGGCTCGCTCTTCCAGAGCTGCCCGGTCGGCGGTCAGATCGTACGGGATGACTCGATCTTCACCACCGCCGTGATGGTCATCACGATGACCGCGGGCACGGCGCTGATCATGTGGCTCGGTGAGCTGGTCACCGACCGCGGCATCGGCAACGGCATGTCGATCCTGATGTTCGTCTCCATCGCCGCCGGTTTCCCGAGCGCGATGTGGAGCATCAAGCAGCAGGGCAAGATCATGGGCGGCTGGCTGGAGTTCGGCCTGGTGATCCTCTGTGGTCTGGCCATGGTCGGCCTGGTGGTCTTCGTCGAGCAGGCCCAGCGCCGGATCCCCGTGCAATACGCCAAACGCATGATCGGCCGTCGCTCGTACGGCGGTACGTCCACCTACATCCCGATGAAGGTGAACCAGGCGGGTGTGATCCCCGTGATCTTCGCCTCATCGCTGCTGTACATCCCGGCGCTGATCGTCCAGTTCTCCAATTCAAAGGCCGGCTGGGCGACCTGGATCTCGCAGAACTTCGTCAGGGGCGACCACCCGGTCTACATCGCCACGTACTTCCTGCTGATCGTCTTCTTCGCATTCTTCTATGTCGCCATCAGCTTCAACCCCGAAGAAGTTGCCGACAACATGAAGAAGTATGGTGGGTTCATCCCGGGTATCCGGGCTGGTCGTCCCACCGCGGAGTATCTGAGCTACGTGCTGAACCGCATCACGTGGCCCGGTGCGCTCTATCTGGGCTTGATCGCCCTGGTGCCCACGGTGGCGCTGGTGACGCTCAAGGCCAATCAGAACTTCCCGTTCGGCGGCACGAGCATCCTGATCATCGTGGGTGTCGGCCTGGAGACTGTGAAGCAGATCGAGAGCCAGCTTCAGCAGCGACACTACGAAGGGTTCCTCCGCTGATGCGAATCGTCCTCGTCGGGCCTCCGGGAGCCGGCAAGGGTACGCAGGCCGCGTACCTCGCCGAGAAGCTGTCGATCCCGCATATCTCCACCGGCGACCTGTTCCGCGCGAACATCAGCCAGGGCACCCCCCTCGGCAAGCAGGCACAGGAGTACATGCGGGCCGGACAGCTGGTACCGGACGAGGTCACCATCGGCATGGCGGAGGACCGGCTGGACCAGGAGGACGCGCAGTCGGGCTTCCTGCTGGACGGGTTCCCGAGGAACCAGATCCAGGCCGAGGCCCTGGACGCCTATCTCGCGGAGCGCGGGGTCTCGCTGGACGCGGTGCTGGACCTGGAGGTCCCCGAGTCCGAGGTGATCAAGCGCATCGCGGGCCGTCGTACCTGCCGCAATGACAGCTCGCACACGTTCCACGTGGAGTACAAGCCGCCGAAGGTCCCGGGCGTGTGCGACGTCTGCGGGGGCGAGCTGTACCAGCGCGAGGACGACAGCGAGGAGACGGTCCGCAAACGACTGGAGGTCTACCACCGGGAGACCGAGCCGATCATCGACTACTACAAGGCCAAGGGCCTGGTCGTGACGATCTCGGCGCTCGGCAAGGTGTCCGAGGTCACGCAGCGGGCGATGGACGCCCTGGCGGCCAAGGCGGCCTAGAGAACAGACCTGTCATCGGCCGCGATGCCCCGTCCGGGGCATCGCGGCCGTACTGTTGAGCAGAATCGTTGGACCGCGGAAGGCTGAGTGATGGTGGAGATCAAGACTCCCGAGCAGATCGCGAAGATGCGTGAGGCGGGACTGGTCGTCGCCGCCATTCACGAGGCGACGCGGGCGGCGGCCGTCCCCGGCGCCAGCACCAAGGACCTGGACGACGTCGCCCGTAAGGTCATCGCCGACCACGGCGCCAAGTCGAACTTCCTGGGGTACGGCGGCTTCCCCGCCACCATCTGCACCTCGGTGAACGACATCGTGGTGCACGGCATCCCGGACCGGGAGACCGTCCTCAAGGACGGCGACATCATCTCCATCGACGCGGGCGCGATCGTGGACGGCTGGCACGGCGACGCCGCCTTCACCGCCTTCGTGGGCACCGGCCACGCCCCGGAGCTGTACGAGCTCAGCCGGGTCACCGAGGAGTCGATGTGGGCCGGGATCGCGGCGGTCCGCAAGGGCCACCGGCTGGTCGACATCTCCAAGGCGATCGAGGGCTACATCCGCCGCCAGCCCCGCCCGGCCTCCGGCAAGTACGGGATCATCGAGGACTACGGCGGCCACGGCATCGGCACCCAGATGCACATGGACCCGCATCTGCTGAACTACGTCTCCAAGAAGCGCGGCAAGGGCCCCCGGCTGGTCCCCGGCTTCTGCATCGCGATCGAGCCCATGGTGAGCCTGGGCACCGCGAAGACGCATGTGCTGGCCGACGACTGGACGGTCAAGACGGACGACGGCACCTGGTCCAGCCACTGGGAGCACTCGGTCGCGCTGACCGAGGAGGGCCCGCTGGTGCTGACCGCCGTGGACGGTGGCAAGGCCAAGCTGGCCGAGCTGGGCGTGGAGACCGCGCCCGACCCGCTGGCCTGACGATCTCCGTCTGACGATCTCCGGGGCGTAAAGATCTCAAAATCGGGGCATGATGCCCCCGATTCGTGTTTCGGGATGCCCTGACGTAGACTGACACGTCGGCTCTCGCCTGCCCTCCCGCATGTCGCGAGCCGATCAAGGTAGCCGATCCCGAAAGCAGGACATGGCCAAGAAGCAAGGCGCCATCGAAATCGAGGGCACCGTGATCGAGTCTCTGCCGAACGCGATGTTCAAGGTGGAGCTTCAGAACGGTCACAAGGTCCTCGCGCACATCAGCGGCAAGATGCGTATGCACTACATCCGCATCCTGCCCGATGACCGGGTGGTCGTGGAGCTGTCTCCGTACGACCTCACGCGCGGACGGATCGTCTACCGCTACAAGTAGATCTCACGACCCGGAGAACCTCACACCCATGAAGGTCAAGCCGAGCGTCAAGAAGATCTGCGACAAGTGCAAGGTGATCCGCCGCCACGGCCGGGTCATGGTCATCTGCGACAACCTGCGCCACAAGCAGCGCCAGGGCTGACGCACACCGGCCGAAATCCTGCACCACTCGCAGTATCTTCGCGCGACGTCATAACTTTGCGTACATACGCAGTCACCCGTTCCCGCCCCGCGGGGACGACACCCCCGGTCGGAGGCCGGGGACCCGGGAGCCGTTCCGTACTGCGGCCGGGAGTGGTGCTGCGGAAGACCTCCGACAACCATCTGGAGCCAGATTCATGGCACGCCTCGCAGGCGTTGACCTCCCGCGCGAAAAGCGCGTCGAGGTCGCCCTCACCTACGTCTTCGGCATCGGTCGCACCCTTGCCCAGCAGACGCTCGCCAACACCGGTGTGAGCCCGGACACCCGCGTTCGCGACCTGGCCGAAGAGGACCTGGTCAAGATCCGCGAGTACGTGGACAACAACATCAAGACCGAGGGTGACCTCCGTCGCGAGATCCAGGCCGACATCCGCCGCAAGGTCGAGATCGGCTGCTACCAGGGTCTGCGCCACCGCCGCGGCCTTCCGGTCCACGGCCAGCGCACGTCGACCAACGCCCGCACCCGCAAGGGCCCGCGTCGCGCGATCGCCGGCAAGAAGAAGCCGGGCAAGAAGTAGTCCGCACCGGACGCTGACAAGCGGTCCGAGCTGTAGGACCGACCACCTCCACGGGAGATTTCGAGAATGCCTCCGAAGAGCAGGACGGCCGGCGCCAAGAAGGTGCGCCGCAAGGAGAAGAAGAACGTCGCCCACGGGCACGCTCACATCAAGAGCACGTTCAACAACACCATCGTCTCGATCACGGACCCGACCGGGAATGTGATCTCTTGGGCCTCGGCCGGCCACGTCGGCTTCAAGGGCTCGCGCAAGTCCACTCCGTTCGCCGCGCAGATGGCCGCCGAGTCGGCCGCCCGCCGCGCGCAGGAGCACGGCATGCGCAAGGTCGACGTGTTCGTCAAGGGTCCGGGCTCCGGCCGTGAGACCGCGATCCGCTCGCTCCAGGCCACCGGCCTGGAGGTGGGCTCGATCCAGGACGTCACTCCGACTCCGCACAATGGATGCCGCCCGCCCAAGCGTCGGCGTGTCTGACCGGCTGAAGTAGGAGACAACAGAAACAATGGCGCGTTACACCGGGGCCGACTGCAAGCGTTGCCGTCGGGAGAAGCAGAAGCTCTTCCTCAAGGGGAGCAAGTGCGAGAGCGCGAAGTGCCCGATCGAGATCCGTCCTTACCCCCCGGGTGAGCACGGTCGCGGGCGCACCAAGGACAGCGAGTACCTGCTGCAGCTCCGTGAGAAGCAGAAGGCGACCCGCATCTACGGCGTCCTTGAGAAGCAGTTCCGTGGTTACTACGCGGAGGCGAACAAGAAGACCGGCAAGACCGGTGAGAACCTTCTTCGCATCCTCGAGACCCGGCTCGACAACGTGGTCTACCGGGCCGGCTTCGCCAAGTCCCGCGACCATGCCCGTCAGCTGGTCCGCCACGGCCACATCAATGTGAACGGCCGCAAGACCGACATCCCGTCGGCCCGCGTCACCGTGAACGACATCATCGAGGTCCGTCCGAAGTCCCGGACCCTGACCCCCTTCCAGGTGGCTCAGGCCGAGGCGGGCGAGCGCACCGTGCCGGCGTGGCTGGAGGCCATCCCGTCGCAGCTGCGGATCCTCGTGCACTCCATGCCCGAGCGCCAGGTGATCGACACCCAGGTGCAGGAGCAGCTGATCGTCGAGCTCTACTCCAAGTAGTAGCGAGGCCCGCCGGCGTAGCCGGCTGATGTGAGGGTCGGGCGGTACGGAGCCGTTTGGCGCGTACCGCCCGTACCATTGAAGGGTTCGGCGTCAAATAGCGGGCGCCGAAGACTGGAGGCAAACCCATGCTGATCGCTCAGCGTCCCTCGTTGACCGAAGAGGTCGTCGACGAGTTCCGCTCCCGGTTCGTGATCGAGCCGCTGGAGCCGGGCTTCGGCTACACCCTCGGAAACTCCCTGCGTCGTACGCTCCTCTCCTCGATCCCCGGTGCGGCTGTCACCAGCATCCGGATCGACGGGGTCCTGCACGAGTTCACCACCGTGCCGGGCGTCAAGGAGGACGTCACCGACCTGATCCTCAACATCAAGCAGCTGGTCGTCTCCTCGGAGCACGACGAGCCGGTCGTGATGTACCTGCGCAAGCAGGGCCCGGGTCTGGTCACCGCCGCCGACATCGCGCCGCCGGCCGGTGTCGAGGTGCACAACCCCGACCTGGTCCTGGCCACGCTGAACGGCAAGGGCAAGCTGGAGATGGAGCTGACCGTCGAGCGCGGTCGCGGCTATGTCTCCGCCGTGCAGAACAAGCAGGTCGGCCAGGAGATCGGCCGGATCCCGGTCGACTCGATCTACTCGCCGGTGCTCAAGGTCACCTACAAGGTCGAGGCGACCCGTGTCGAGCAGCGCACCGACTTCGACAAGCTGGTCGTCGACGTCGAGACCAAGCAGGCCATGCGGCCGCGTGACGCCATGGCGTCGGCCGGTAAGACCCTGGTCGAGCTGTTCGGCCTGGCCCGCGAGCTGAACGTGGACGCCGAGGGCATCGACATGGGCCCGTCCCCGACGGACGCCGCTCTCGCCGCCGACCTGGCGCTGCCGATCGAGGAGCTCGAGCTCACCGTTCGTTCGTACAACTGCCTAAAGCGCGAGGGCATCCACTCCGTGGGTGAGCTCGTGGCGCGGTCCGAGGCGGACCTGCTCGACATCCGGAACTTCGGCGCCAAGTCGATCGACGAGGTCAAGGCGAAGCTGGCCGGTATGGGCCTCGCGCTCAAGGACAGCCCGCCCGGATTCGACCCGACCGCCGCCGCTGACGCCTTCGGCGCCGATGACGACGCGGATGCGGGTTTCGTCGAGACCGAGCAGTACTGATCGCTGCCCCGCCGCTGGGGCTGAGGCGCTGTCCTCAGTCGCCGGACGGGCTTGATCTTGCTGAGCTTGATCGAGTCCGTGCGGCGGGCGACGAGAATGTCCGGCGGGCGGCCGCTCGCCGGTAACTGACACCGGTACCTGATACGGCCGGTGCAGACATCGAGGAGAAACACCAATGCCGAAGCCCACCAAGGGCGCCCGTCTGGGCGGTAGCGCCGCGCACGAGCGGCTCCTGCTGGCGAACCTCGCCACCGCGCTGTTCGAGCACGGCCGGATCACCACCACCGAGGCAAAGGCCCGCCGCCTGCGCCCGGTCGCGGAGAAGCTGGTCACCAAGGCGAAGAAGGGCGACCTTCACAACCGCCGTCTGGTGCTCCAGACCATCCGCGACAAGAGCGTCGTGCACACCCTCTTCACCGAGATCGGGCCGCGCTACGAGAACCGGCCGGGTGGCTACACCCGCATCACCAAGATCGGTAACCGCCGTGGCGACAACGCCCCGATGGCGGTCATCGAGCTGGTCGAGGCGCTGACCGTGCAGCAGGAGGCGGTCGGCGAGGCCGAGGCCGCCACCAAGCGCACCGCCAAGGACGCTGCCGGTGACCAGGCCGCCGCGGACCTCAAGAAGGAGACCCCGGCTGCCGAGGCCGCCGAGGCTCCGGCTGAGGCCGAGGCCGAGGAGTCGAAGGACGCCTGAGGCGTTCCGACGGCTTTCGTCGTACGGACGGGCCCGCCCCCAGATACTGGGAGCGGGCCCGTTCCGCATGGAGAGGAACGGTTGGGTGAGTGACGAGGCGGCGCCCGGTTTCGTACGGGTCCGGCTGGATCTGAGTTACGACGGCAAGGACTTCTCGGGCTGGGCCAAGCAGCGCGAGCGGCGCACCGTACAGGGCGAGCTGGAGAGCGCGCTGCGGACGGTGACGCGCTCCGCGGAGACCTTCGAGCTGACCGTCGCGGGGCGCACCGACGCGGGGGTCCACGCCCGCGGCCAGGTGGCGCACGTGGATCTGCCCGAGGCGCTGTGGGCCGAGCACCGGGACAAGCTGCTGCGGCGGCTGGCCGGCCGGCTGCCCCATGATGTACGGGTCTGGAAGGTCGCCGAGGCCCCGTCCGGGTTCAACGCCCGCTTCTCCGCGATCTGGCGGCGCTACGCCTACCGGGTCACCGACCACCCCGGCGGGGTCGACCCGCTGCTGCGCGGCCATGTGCTGTGGCACGACTGGCCGCTGGACGTGGAGGCCATGAACGCGGCCTCGACACGGCTCCTGGGAGAGCACGACTTCGCCGCGTACTGCAAGAAGCGCGACGGTGCCACCACCATCCGCACCCTGCAGCGGCTGGACTGGGTGCGCGGGGCGGACGGCGTGATCACGGCCACGGTGCGGGCGGACGCCTTCTGCCACAACATGGTGCGCTCGCTGGTGGGCGCGCTGCTCTTCGTCGGCGACGGTCACCGCCCGCCGGACTGGCCCGCCAAGGTGCTCTCCGCCGGGCTGCGCGACTCCGCGGTCCATGTCGTACGCCCCCATGGTCTGACCCTGGAAGAGGTCGGCTACCCGGCCGACGACCAACTCGCGGCCCGTAACCGGGAGTCCCGCAACAAG